>JAJDDL010000171.1 GCA_029260335.1 Phycisphaerales bacterium
TTGGGTATCTGGATCTGTTCGCGGCGGGGTGTGACTGAGCGTTCAATCGACGAACGAGCACCCCTGGTCCGGCGGTTCAGAATCGAACCTCTCGGGCTCGGGACGTGAGAGCACCTGCTCTGGGTCTACTCCTTGGTCGGAGTTCGCGCAGGAGCGGCTGGCCGCGCTGATGTAAAGAGGGTCGGGCGCGCGCATAGAAAACGCCCGGCAGTCGCGGGCCGCTTTCGATCAAGTCGAAACTGGTTGAGTTATCGTCGTCGTCGGACGCCGATCAGCGCTAGGCCCGCGAGCGTGAATCCGGCCGTGGAGGGCAGTGGGATACTTGCGGGAGCGAAGTCGAACTCGCCGTGGCTTGTAGTGTCGCCGGTGTTCACGATCGAAGCGAATGCGGTGAGATAGGTCTTGCCCGTGAAGAACGTCCATGTGGTTGAGCCTGTGGTGCCTGTGATATCGACATCCGTCAAGGTGTCCCAGCCAATCCCATTGAACTCCCACACGACGTAGCCAGCATAGCTTGAGTCAAGCGCATTCCAACTGATGCTCGCTTCGAGTTGTGAACTCACTGTAAAAGTTTGAAAGGCCTGTGCACGAGCGTATTCGCCTGTGGGGCCAAGATCGGCCTCGACGCGCAACGAAGTAGAACTGGTACGTGCGTATGCGTGTGCGTCGGTTGCTCCTGTTCCATCTACTGTTACAGCTTCAAAGGTCAGGCCGGACGCCGTGTAGTCGTCGCCAAACAAGCTGGTGATATCGCCAGCGCTGTTCGTCGCGCAAGCCTCTGCAAAGCCGGCTCCTGGGGAATAGCTTCCTGACGGATCGGTCACAAGCGTGACGCCATCGGCATGGGCCAGGCCAGCCGCGAGCAGAGTGCCTCCAAAGAGGCTAGTTTTGGTCGTCCAAGTCTCACCGGGCATTACTATCCTCCAGCAACCTGGGGTTCTTTTAAGAGCATCGCTCTGGCCAGAAACTATCCAGCAATCTAGATACGCAAACGTGGCCCTGGAAGAGGGGTTTCTTAACTCTTCGATACGAGAATTACGTGACCTCTACAGATTCCCTGGGCGGAGTTGTCCCACTTCTGGGACTCGGTGCCGCTTCATGGGCGATGAGGACTTGGGCCGGAGCGTGAGCGACCTGGCCGTGGGTGCTGTTCCATCTACGGCGTGCCCAAGTGCACAGCGGATCTCGGCGGCGACGCGGGTGACTTCTTCGTGAATCTCGATGCGTTTGCAGGCGATGATATCGAAGTGTGCGATATCGACGCTGACGCCGCCGGTTTCTTTGGGTATCTGGATTTGCTTGCGGCGAGATGCCGAGAAGGCCATTCGTCCATGCGTTGACGGCCCGTGACACATAGTCAGCGACTCGAGAATACCGGAGGGGGGACTCGAACCCCCATGGGTTTTACCCCGGTGGATTTTGAATCCACTGCGTCTGCCAATTCCGCCACTCCGGCAGGAGGTCGGCGATGGTAGGGCAGAACTCCGCCCTCATGGGGCTGAGGGCGTCGGGAATCCGCTGGAAGTCCAGACGTGCACATGGCCGGTGGGTACGCGGGAGAGGATGCGCCATTGCGTGCCCGGGAACTTGGCCTGCAATCGGGGGCCCGCTTGTTCGCCGAGGACGCTCAATGCTGAGGCCAGGGCGTCGGCTTCGGTGCCGCTGGCGGCGAGAACCGTGACGCCTCGGGGCGTGATCAGGGGTTCGCCGAGGCGTGGGTCGATGATGTGGGAGTGTTCGATATCGGCGACGATGAGAGATTGGTAGCGAGGGCCGGAGGTCGCGATCGCGATGTTGGCGAGTTCGACCGTGAGCGGCTCGCCTTCGAGCGCGTCGATCGAGACTCGCCAGCCGGGTTTGCCGATCGGGGGGTTGCCCAGGACGAGGTCGCCGCCGAGGTTGACGAGGAAGCGGTCTATGCCGTGTGATTCCAAGACCTCGGCGGCTTTGTCGCATGCAAGGCCTTTGCCGATGCCGCCGAAGTCGAAGCGGATGGCAGAGAGGGAGCTGAGCGTCGGTGTGGGGCCGTTCGCATCTTGGATGATGTAGTCGGCGCGGGAGCGCCTCCAGGCGTCTGCGGTGGCCTTGGGATCGGGAGGCACGCCTGCTTTGCGAGCCTCTCGCCAGAGCTTGGTGAGCTCGCCGAGGCGTTCGTCAAACGCTCCGTCGGTCTGGAGTCGTAGTTTCTGAGCACTCTCGGCGGCATCTGCGAGGACGGGGTCAATCTGAACCTCGGGCGTCTCGCGGAGCCTGGCGGGCAAGAGCGAGACCTCGCTCTGTGCCCGATAATCGCTCAGAACAGCCTCGATCTGCTCGACTCGGGCTTGGGCAGCCTTGGCTGCGGCGACCGCTGAGGGCGCATCGGGGGCGAACAGGACGATGGACGCTCCCACGCCCATTGCAACCCATCTAAACTCAAAGCGTTGGAGGGGTGGAGGATCTGCGGTTCGGCTCGCCGAGACGCAGCCGCCGATCAGGACGAGAAAGCACGAGAGGAGACCGGGCGTGAGTCGAATGCATGTGTTGCTGATCGCTCTCATTGGGGGGCTCACCACGCTCGTTGGGGGACAGCCATCGACCGCGACCGAAGGCTTCATCGAGCGTATCCCCGGCACGACCGCGGAGTTCAAAATGGTCGCGATCCCTGCTGGGACGCTGGATCAGACGAACGAAGACGGATCGGTCGAGCACCATCAGATCCCGACGATGTGGTTTTCCGAGACTGAGGTCACCTGGGATATGTACGACATCTGGGTGTATGAACTCGATGCGCCGGTGGGGGGCGAAAGCGACGCGGAAAGTCGACCGAGCCGGCCTTACATTCCGCCGGATCGTGGGTTCGGGCACACGGGGTACCCGGCGATCAGTCTGAGCCGCCCGGCTGCGATCGAGTTCTGCAAGTGGTTGAGCAAGCTGACTGGCAAGCGATATCGCCTGCCGACGCCTCAGGAGTGGGAGTACGCGGCGCGGGCCGGCGCGTTAGGCGCGTATTCGTTTGGCGATGATGTGTCCAAGATCGATGAGCATGCGTGGCACAAGGGAACGTCGCCCAACAGCACCCAAGCGGTGAAGCAGAAG
>JAJDDL010000172.1 GCA_029260335.1 Phycisphaerales bacterium
GGTGGCCTGCCGCTGGTTCTTGTAGCGTCGAGTAGTACAGTATTCGGATACATTCTGCATCGAGTTGGGCGGGGACAATCGATCCATCCACCCAAGTTGTTGAAAGGACATCCATGAATCCCGACGCCAACCTCGTGCACACCTGGAGCGAACTCAATCAGGACGCGCCCATGGACAAGGTCCTTCGGCGGAGGATCATCGGCGAACGCATGATGATCTCCGAGGTCCATCTGGCACGAGGCTTCGTCGTCCCCACCCATCAACACGAGAATGAGCAAATGGCGATGGTGGTCTCCGGCAAGATCCGCTTTCGCCTCGGGGCCGAGGACTCGCCCGAGCGACACGAAGTTGTGCTCGAAGGCGGGAGCGTCATGCACCTGCCGAGCAATCTGCCGCATTCTGCCGAAGCGCTGGAAGACACCGTCATCTATGATCTCTTCAGCCCAGTAAGCGAGGGCACAGGGATCGATCGGGATTGACCCATATCGAATCGGGCTCGGGCGGAGGCGCAATGGCATCTACCGATGAATCCAAGCGGCGGTCTCTGCTCGTGATCATCCTCGCGCTCACCTGCCTCAATACCGCAGGGCTCATCACCCTTGCCTGGCTTGAGTTTGAAAGACGAAACGAGGCCAAGAACGAACTCGCGCTGACGGCCGTCGCCCTTGAATCCGCCAATGAAAAGGCGTTGCGGATCCGCAGTGGCCACTCGGCTCGTGTCCTTGCTCTTGCCTTGTCGTTCCTCGCCGAGGAGAATGGTATCGGGCGTTATCCAGCCACTGACGAGGACTGGCTCGCCATGCTGCGCGAGCGTCACTTGTTCGACGAGACATCGTTCTTTGTCCCGCCCGGCACTGAGTTGTCAAAGGCATACCACTACGTGCCTCCAACTCAACCCGCTCTTGCCCAATGGAAACAGGGAGGTGAAGCACCCATCGTGATCTATGAGGATCCGACCCTGTTCAACGATGGCGGCAACGTCGTTCGTGCGGATACCACAGTTTTGTGGATCGACAATCCACAGTTTCTCGAAACTGTCGCCAAGTTGCGGATTCCATAGGGGTGTAATCCCGTGCGCACGGCAAAGGGAGCAACAAAAACCACGAATCTATGGCGCAATGCACGCAGACGTGAGTGCGGTAGTGAATGATGCTGCATGCGACTGTTGCTCAGTAGTGATCTTCACCGTGACATGCCCTCGGCACGCGCGATTGCCGAACGATCTTCGGAGGTAGATGCTGTCATCGTCGCCGGCGATCTCGCGACCATGCGCAAGGGATTGCTCGATGTGCTCCAAGAACTCCGCAACATCCAAACGCCCACGATCCTCGTGCCGGGCAACAACGAATCGCTTGAGGAACTGCAACAGGGTGTCGAACGCGTCCAGTGGTCTGCCGCCCACGTCCTGCACGGCACCGGCGTCAAGATCGCAGACACCAGCTTCTTCGGCCTTGGCGGCGGCATTCCCATCACTCCCTTTGGCGATTGGAGTTGGGATCTGAGCGAAGACGACGCACGCCAGCTGCTCGAGCCATGCCCCGAGCGGGCGGTGCTCGTCTCGCACTCGCCCCCCAAGGGCTTGGGCGATCGCACGAGCATGGGCGCGAGCGTCGGGAGCGAGGCCGTTCGGCAGTTTATTTCCGACAAGCATCCGCAGATGGTCGTGTGCGGCCACATTCACGACTCATGGGGATTCGACGAGACTGTCGAAGAAACCCGCGTGATAAACGCAGGCCCATCCGGCTTGGTAATCGAGCTATGACCTCCCGCAGGTCGCTCGCGATCGCAGGTGTCCTTGCGCTCGTGTGCGCAATCTTCATGATTCGCCTGAGCGGTCCCTGGAAGCTCATGGATCTCGACCAAGAGCGTCCGGTGCAATACGCGATGGACATCTATCTGCACGATCAGTGGATCGTCCAGACCGATTCCACGGGCGATATCGCAAGCAAACCGCCTATCTACCCCTGGGCCATCGCCCTCGGCGCCCACGCCCTCGGCGGCGTCTCTCGCCTGGCGGTCTACCTGCCCACGGCGTTCGGGATCGCCGGCGCGTCCATCGTCATTCTTCTGCTCGGACGATCCGTATTCGGCCCATGGCCCGGCGCGTTCGCGGCCCTCGCGTTCTGCTGTTCCACCTACGCGTTCAAGATGGTCCATCTTGCGCGCACCGATCCGCTGTTTTGCATGTGGGTGGCCCTCGGCGCAGCGTGCGCCTGGCTCGCATGGCAAGCCCGAACCAGGCACCAACCAGCAACCCGGTTCATCATCGGCTTCTGGGCGTTCGCAACCCTGGCAACACTCACCAAGGGGCCGCTCGGCGTGGTCATCGCTGGGCTTGGCCTGCTCGCGATCCTCTGGGAACGACGCTCTCAGCGCGGCAATGCGACTGACGAAGCAACTCCATCGCCTGTTCGCTCAACGCGCATGGCTCACGTGCTCGGGGCATCTGCTTTGGTCCTGATCGCCGGCGCATGGCTCTTCGCGGCCTACTCCGTCCAGGGCCAAGCCGTCATCGACAAGATGCTCGGGCGTGAACTCCTGGGCCACGCCATGCGAAGCGACTCGGGCGATCCGCCCCTGATCGGCTTCTGGAAGACCTGGGTCTACTTCCTCAGCCGCTACTTGCCTTGGAGCATCATCGCGTTCATCGCCGTTGCGCGCGTCGTTCTCCGTCCGAGCGAGGACAATCGCACCCGCCGCTTCGAGCGATTCTGTGCCTGCTGGCTCATGGGCGGGCTGATCATGTTCAGCATCTTCCCGCACCAGCGCCCCGACCTGCTCCTGCCGCTGATCCCCGCCGCGGCTCTGCTCGTCGGTCGCCAGATCAACGACTGGCTGGGCGAATCGGCTCGTCGACATCGCGTGCTCGCGGGCGTGATCGTCATCGGCGCGCTCGGCGGCGAGTTCTTCGTCTACCACGTCGCCGAGCTTCGCAAAGACCCCACGCCGGTTGCATCCTCTCCGACGCGATGGGACAAGATCGTTCGCACGAATGAGATACGCGACCTTGCACAGGAGATCGCCGCAGCGGACTATCCCAATCTCCATTTCGCAGGCGGCCCGCTCGCGCTGCAGATCTTCCTCGACGTCAAGGAGCCGTTGCTGACTATCGAGCAGGCGTCCGAACTGCTCGCATCGCCCGAGCCGGTGTTCATCGTGCTCGAATCGATTGAGTCCCTGTCATCAGATACACCGGTCCGTGTCCAAAGCACGCACCTCGGCATCCGCGGCGAAACTCTTCTCGTCGTTACCAACGGCCCAAGCTGAATCAACTTGCTCCTGCACGCGATACCAGTGCAATCGACGTGGCATTCGCTCGAAGACTCGCTCACACCACGGCACCGACGCGCACATTGGCACTGACGCGCACATTGTTGCGCTGAAACCACAGAGGCACGCTGTGCTAGCTACATCCCGCCGCGAACGCATCGAGAAACGCGAAGAAATCATCCGCGTCAATCACGCCGTTGCCCGTGAAGTCGGCGCCGTCGTCGCCGCCGGCGAACAGGTCGAGATACCCAAAGAAGTCATTCGCATCGAGCGTGCCGTTGCCATCGATATCCGCGATGCACGCGTCTTCGAGCAGCAGCAGCTCAATGGGTGAGCTCACGCCGTCGCCACCTGTGTTCGCGAACACGTCCACGAAATCGCCGTTCTTGCCGTCGTAGCGCAGGACCTGATTCGTGCCGAACGAGGCGACATAGAGCAAGCCATCGGATCCGAACGCAAATCCGTGTGGGCTCACCAGCCCGCCCGCGCCGGGATCCACGAACAACTCGCCCTCACCCGTGGTCAGGTTGTACCGGGAGACGTTGTTGCCGTCCATGTTGGAGATGTAGAGAAACCCATCGTCGCCGAAGAAAAACCCATGGGGATCGGAGATCGCAACATCGCCGGAGTCCACGAGCGTGCCGACAAATGCACCCGTTGTTCCGTCGTACTCCAGGATCGCGTTCAAGGATCCGCTCGCGACGTACGCATTGCCATTGGGACCAAACTTGATCATCTCCGGATTGTCCAAACCGCCGAGCCCGGCAGGAATGAACGCGTCGATGAACGCGCCGGACACGCCGTCGTAGCGCAGCACCCGGTCATTGCCAAAGCTCGTCACGTACGCGTTGCCGTCGGGGCCGAATGTCAAGCTCGTGGGCGAGTTCAATCCACCGGATCCCGAGGTGACAAAGGTATCGATGAACGCTCCGGTCTCGAGGTCATACTCGATCACACGGTTGTTTCCCACGGACGTGACAAGCAGCGTTCCCTGAGGCGAGACGGTCAGAGAGTGCGGCCGCGTTAATCCACCGCCCTGCGGCGGCACGAACGTCTCACCCACGCCATCGGAGTCGTACTTCACGATGTTGTTTGATATCCAGCCGCAGACGAGCACGTCGTCGGCTGTTGCTATCGAGGCGCAAAGGGCGATAGCCGCAGCGATTCTGAAGCACATTTCGAATCTCCATGGGGGTAGAGCGGCCTTCCTCCGGGGCGCGGTCGCGCAGGGCCACATCTCCGCAATCTTCTACCGCGGGCCTTGCGTTTGAGTTTTTCGAGATCTTGCTCGGTTCGGCTATCGCTTGCGGAACCCGATCACAAGCCCTGCGATCGCCGATCCCGCCGAGGGCAATCGCCCGCCGATGAACTCCTTGAACCCGCCGAAGCTGTCCTTCACGCTCACCAGGAACCCGTCGTAGTGCCCTTCCATCTTGTCCCAGTTCACCGTGATGACCTCGACATACTCCAGGCCAAATAGCGCCAACAAGAAAACTCCCACCGCGATGAGGCTTATGCGGATAAACGTCCTTGCCGCGAACGCGATCGCAAACCCCACCGCAAAGCTGAATCCCACCCGGAAGATCGCAGGCGAGAGTGCGTTGAGCGTCGAGGATTCGTCTTCTTCGGTCTCGGTCCCCGGATCGCCGTCCGGCGCAAGCCCCATCGCCAGATTGCTATCGATCAGTTCCGGCGTCGGCTTCTCGCCCCACGCCGGTCCGATAGCCCATAGGGCCCCGCCCACGAGCATCAGCCCGACCGCAGACAGCAGGCAGACCTTCTGCCACTTTCCAAGCCTTGCCTCTTCACCGGACTTCTCTTCTTCCATCTGCGGCCGGCGTTCGCCTTCGTCCTGACTCATGCGGGGATCCTCCCGAAAGAGCGTACGTTCTGCCGAGCCCCGGGGCCCATCGGATCCAGACTCGATCCGCCCCCCTCAGGCGTTCTAAAGTGTCTGTAGCAGGAGGATTCCATGACCACGACCGACCCGTTCAACGCCCGATCAACCCTCTCCGCCGCCGGCCAGAGTTGGAGCTACTGCCGTCTCGGCGCTCTTCGCGACCAGGGCGTGGGGAATATCGACAAGCTCCCATACTCCATCCGCGTCCTTCTCGAGGCGATGCTCCGGAATCTCGACGGCTTCACCGTCACCGCCGACGACGTCTCGGGCCTGGCCAACTACGACGCCCAGAACGTCAACAGCGTCGAGATGCCCTTCAGCCCAGGCCGCGTCGTCTTGCAGGACTTCACGGGCGTGCCATGCGTCGTCGACCTCGCCGCGATGCGAGACGCCATGAAACGTCTCGGCGGCGACGCCTCCCACATCAACCCCGACGTCTTGTGTGACCTCGTCATCGATCACTCGGTCCAGGTCGACGACTTCGCGACACGCGTCGCGCTCACGATCAACGCCGAGCGCGAGTTTGAGCGCAACAACGAACGCTATTTGTTTCTCAAGTGGGGCCAGCAGAGCCTGAGCAACTTCCGCGTTGTTCCGCCCGCCACAGGCATCGTCCATCAGGTCAACCTCGAATACCTCGCCCGAGGCGTGCTCACACGCGAACGCAACGGCGTCCAAGAAGTCTTCCCCGACTCGCTCGTCGGTACCGATAGCCACACCACCATGATCAACGGTCTCGGCGTCGTCGGCTGGGGCGTGGGCGGCATCGAAGCCGAGGCCGTCATGCTCGGCCAGCCCGTCTACATGCTCACCCCCGAGGTCATCGGCTTCCGACTCAAGGGCCGTTTGCCCGAGGGCGCAACCGCGACCGACATGGTCCTCACCGTCACCGAAATGCTCCGCGCCCACGGTGTCGTCGAGAAGTTCGTCGAGTTCTTCGGCGACGGCATGGCCGAACTCTCCATTCCCGACCGCGCCACCATCGCCAATATGGCCCCCGAATACGGCGCAACGATGGGCTTCTTCCCAATCGATCAGCGCACGATCGACTTCCTCCGCTTCACAGGCAAGTCCGACGAAGAAGCCGAGCTCACCGAGGCCTACGCCAAGGCCAACGACCTCTTCTGGACCAAGGACGCCCCCGAGCCGACGTATACAACGGTCCTCGAACTCGACCTTTCAACCGTCCAGCCATCGCTCGCCGGCCCCAAACGCCCGCAAGACCGCATCGAACTCAAAGACATGCGCCCCGAGTTCAAGAAAGCGCTCACCGCGCCCGTCGGCCCCCACGGCATGGGCATCGCAGACAGCCATCTCGATGCACAAACCGGCGTCACGCTGAGCGAAGCCTCACACCCCGATCAGGCGGGCATGGAAGTCAACCTCAAGCACGGCAGCGTCGTCATCGCCGCCATCACAAGCTGCACCAACACATCCAACCCCGACGTCATGCTCGCCGCCGGCCTCGTCGCGCGCAAGGCACGCGAGCGCGGCCTCAACCGCAAGCCGTGGGTCAAGACAAGCCTCGCTCCGGGCTCCAAGGTCGTCACCGAATACTTCGATAAGTCGGGCCTCACCGAAGACCTCAACGCCATGGGCTTCAACACCGTCGGCTACGGCTGCACCACCTGCATCGGCAACTCCGGCCCCCTCCCGCCCGAGATCGAACAAGGCATCAAGGACGGCGACCTCGTCGCGGCAAGCGTCTTAAGCGGCAACCGCAACTTCGAAGGCCGCGTCCACCCGGCGGTCAAAGCCAACTACCTCGCAAGCCCGCCGTTGGTTGTTGCGTACTCGATCGCCGGCACTGTCGATATCGACCTCGCCACCGACGCCATCGCGACCGACGCCAACGGCAACGACGTCTTCTTGAAGGACATCTGGCCGACGCATAAGGAAATCGCGGATATCAAGGCCACGGCCGTCAGCCGCGATCAGTTCGTCGAGCGCTACGCCGACGTGTTCACGGGCAACCCGACGTGGAATGAGATCCCGGTCAGCAAGAGCGAACTCTACGGCTGGGACGACGCGTCTACCTACATCCAAAACCCGCCGTTCTTCGAGGGCATGACCGAAGAGCCGCCCGGCTTTGCCGACATCGAATCCGCCCGCGTGCTTTGTTTGCTCGGCGATAGCGTCACAACCGACCACATTTCTCCCGCCGGCCGCATCGAGCCCGAAACCCCCGCCGGCCAATACCTCATCAACTCCGGCGTCGCCAATCGCGACTTCAACAGCTTCGGCAGCCGTCGCGGCAACGACCGCGTTATGACCCGAGGCACCTTCGCCAACGTGCGCGTCAAGAACAGGCTCGCCGTCGAGAACGGCAAGGCACGAGAGGGCGGCTGGACACGCGACTTCACCAAGGGTGGCACTCTCGACGACGCGCCCATCAGCTACATTTACGATGCGGCGATGAACTATCGCGACGCCGGCACCCCGTTGGTCGTCCTCGCAGGCAAGGACTACGGCATGGGCTCCAGCCGCGACTGGGCCGCCAAGGGCACCATGCTCCTGGGCGTTCGCGCCGTCATCGCCCAGAGCTTCGAACGCATCCACCGGAGCAACCTGGTGTTCATGGGCGTGCTGCCATTGCAGTACACCGGCGGCGCATCCGCCGAGAGCCTGGGACTCACCGGCGACGAGTCATTCGATATCCAGCTCCCCGACCCACTCGGCCCCGGCGTCGAAATTGAAGTGAAAGCCACACCCGCGAGCGGTGGGGCACCAATCACTTTCAAGTGCAAGAGCCGTATCGATACTCCGATCGAGATCGAGTACTACCGCAATGGCGGGATCTTGCAGACGGTGATTCGCAAGAAGCTCAATGAGGCCAAGCAAACGGTTTGAGCGATCGCATCGTCTCGATCTCAGCCGCCGAGACCCGCCCGATCCGCGGGGCAGTTCTGCGCCCAGGCCAACCCGCCGAGCGCCTCATCTATCCCGATGACAACAACGCCCTCCACCTCGGCGCAATCATCGACGACCAACTCGTCGCCGTCGCCTCGTTTTACCAACAGCCCATCCCCGACACGACCGCCCAAGCCTGGCGCATCCGAGGCATGGCCACCCTCCCCGAAAACCGCGGCAATGGCCTCGGCAGACGCCTCGTCGAAGCAGGCCTCAAGCAAGCCCAGCGGATCCAACAAGGTCCGGCCTGGTGCAACGCAAGAACCACCGCCGCCGGCTACTACCAACGCCTCGGCTTCCAGCAACTCGGCGACACATTCGACATCCCCGACATCGGCCCGCATGTCGTGATGGTGCTTGAAGTCGCGGACTGAACTCGTACCTAGTTGATCGGCTCCAGACCCACCTCGACCCGCCACCGATTGATCAACGCCCGCGTCCGCGCCGCCCGATCCCCCGTCGGATCCAGCGATCCACCCGGCCGCAGATACGCCCACTCCTCCGGATGATGCTCCTCCGCCCACGCCCTGATCTCGTCGAACCGTGACACGCTCGCCACCGGTTCTCGCTCTGGATAGGCCGCCGAGATCATCGTTCCTGCAATCTTCTCGCCATCAAAGAAATACGTCCTGCGATACCTCGGCGTGTCCTCCCGCTCGATCAGCGCGTAGTAATCGTTCCACTCCTCGACGACCCGCCAGACTGCACTTCCTTCGACATGCCAGCGCCCAGCGTCGCCTCGACCGCGGAACTCCTCGTCCCACACCTTGTACCGCCCGCCCCCGAGCTTCCACACGCTCCCCTCACCCTCGCGCGCTTCGTACCAAACCCGCGGGTCTTCGACTAGCAACCCTTGGGCTTCTTCCAGACGGCCCTCGCGCTTTGCCGTGTCGAACCGCTCGGCGATCTGGACCTGCCGATGCACGCATCCACTGAGAGTGGTCGCAACGAACAGCAGCACGATGTTTGCTAATCTAGACATTGCTGGGTAGCCCTACCGTTCGTGCCATGCCCTCAACACCTCGGCCTCTTGCGCCGCCCGCATGCCAGGTCGTCTCTGGCGCGATGTTCTTTCCTCGGGTAGCGTGTCCCAATACGCAAGCGTGTCCCGCACCGTCTCGGCAAGCGGCCTGCAGTGCAACCCCGCGCTCATCGCCCGCGCATTGCTCCACGTGTTCGCCCCCGCCTGCTCGGCACTCTGCCTCGGCATCCAGATCGGCATCTCGATCCAACCCCGGATCTGCTGAGCCGCGAGAAACTCCGTGTCATCAATCCACGTGAACGACGCGTCCCCACCAGTCACCGCCTTGCACCCATAGAGCATCTCGGCCATGTCCGCCGGGTGATTCGGTCCCGACGCGTTGAAGTCGCGCAGATCACGATTCTCGAGCAAAGTAACTAAAAACTCGCCAAGGTCACGCACATCTAGCCATGCCGCGGGGTCGAGCCCATCGCCCGGTGCAAGAATCTCACCACCCCGGCGCACTCGCACCGGCCAATACGTAAATCGATCCGAACCGTCATCGGGCCCGACGATCAGCCCCGGCCGCACAACAGTCACTTTCCCAGCCATCGTCGCGTGGGCCGTGCGCTCACACTCGGCTTTCATCGCGCAGTAGTGCTGACCGACGTTTTCCGTTGTCGGATCTTCGAGCGTGTCCAGGGGCGAGTCCTCGGTGCCGTTGACAACCGAAGTCCAGTTTGCGTGCGCACAGATGCTCGAAACAAACAAGTACTGGCCGATCCGATCACCCAGCGTCTCGGCCGATGCCCGCACCCATCTCGGAATGTTCGCCGAGGTATCGATGACCGCGTCGAACTCGCGTCCTTCCAGCCCGCTCAGGCCCTCATCGATCTGCGGATCCCGATTGCCAATGATCGTCTCGAGCTCAGGAAACAGATCCGCATTGCTCCGCCCTCGATTGAAGAGCGTCACCGTGTGCCCACGCGCGAGCGCAGAACGCACCGTGTGCGGCCCCAGGAACCGAGTACCGCCCAGCATCAGAATGTTGAGCGACTTTGCAGCCGGTTGCTTCGCCGGATGGGCCGAGACGTCCACCGTAAGTTCGACGCCCGGTTGCCCGGCTGCTGCCGTGCTCCCAAGCACGCCCAACCCTGCACCGCCCGCCGCCGCGGTTTGCAAGAACTCCCGACGCGTCTTCGAACCTGGCATGCGTGTCCCCTTTGCTCGTTCCCGGGCTTGTTGTTACACCGCCTACCGCCGACGCGAGCCTAGGAAGCATCCGTCCACCACAAGTTCGGTGAATACTTGGTAATTGTGCTCGATATCGCTATGCTCCGGGCGTGCCGCCAGAATCCTCCACATCATCCGCCGTCGCCGAGACCGTCAGCAGAGTCTGGGGCTTCGACACGCTCCGTCCGCTGCAGTCTGAGGCCATAGACGCGGCTCTGGCGGACAAGGACGCCCTGGTCGTCCTGCCCACCGGCGCAGGCAAGAGCCTGTGCTACCAAGTCCCACCCTTGGTTTCAGACGAACTGACCGTCGTCGTCAGCCCGCTCATCGCGCTCATGAAGGACCAGGTCGATGGCCTGGTGCTCAATGGCTACCCCGCCGCCGCCGTCCACTCGGGCTGCTCGGACGAAGAACTCGAACGCGCTCAGGCCATGGCCGCCGACGGCTCGCTCCGCTTGCTCTTCGTCGCGCCCGAACGACTCTTATCCGTCCGTTTCGACAAGCTCCTCGCGGACATGACCGTCTCTCGCTTCGCTATCGACGAAGCCCATTGCATCAGCCATTGGGGCCACGACTTCCGTCCCGAGTATCGCCAGCTCGCAACCCTGCGCCAGCGCTTCCCCAACGCCAGTATCCAAGCCTTCACCGCGACCGCTACCCCTCGCGTGCAAGCAGACATCCTCAAGCAACTCTCACTGCGCGACCCAGCGGTCCACGTCGGCACGTTTGATCGACCCAATCTCGTGTATCGCGTCCTGCCAAGAGTCGCCCGCGATGACCAGATCGCCGAGATCCTCTCGCGTCACAAGGACGAGGGCGCGATCGTCTATTGCATCAGCCGCAAGGACACCGAGGCGATCGCCGAGGCTCTTCGAGCGCGCAACATCGACGCCAAGGCCTACCACGCCGGGCTCAACCATGCCAAGCGCAGTCGCGTCCAAGAGTATTTCATTAACGAACGCACCGATGTCGTGGTCGCCACCGTCGCCTTCGGCATGGGCATCGACCGCTCCAACGTCCGATGCGTCATCCACGCCGCGTTGCCCAAGTCCGTCGAGGCCTACCAGCAGGAAACCGGCCGTGCCGGGCGCGATGGGCTGGAGTCTGAATGCGTGCTCTTGCACGCGTCGTCCGATGCCGCCCGCTGGCGAAGGCTCTATGAGATGTCGGCCGCCGAGAGCGATTCGGGGCCCGAGGTCTTGCAAGCCCAGATCGCTCTCTTGGAAGAAACGCGGAGCTTCGCAAATAGCGCCGACTGCAGGCACAAACAGCTCTCCGAGCACTTCGGCCAGAGCTACGAGAACGAAACCTGCGGCGCATGCGATGTCTGTCTCAACGAACTCGAGATACGCGATGACTCGACCGACATCGCACGCAAGGTCCTGTCATGCATCGCCCGGCTTCGGCTGCAGTCGGGCCTGGACTTCGGTGCCGCTCACATCGCAGACGTCCTGCGCGGCTCCCGCGCCAAGAAAATCCTCGACCACAAGCACGACCAGATCTCCACCCACGGCATCCTCCGCGATCATCCGCGCGACACCGTGATGAGCTTCATCAACCAACTCATCGATCGAGGCGTGCTCGAACGCTCGGCCGGCGAATACCCCGTGCTCGTGCTCAACGCCGAGTCTCGCGCGGTCCTCAAGGGCGAGCAGCAAGTCTCGCTCGTCGAGGCCAAGGACACCAGGGCCCCCGCGTCCCGTTCCACGCAAGAACTCCCGCTCAACGCCGACGAGCACCAGTTGTTCGAGGCGCTGCGCATGCTCCGCCGGGAGATCGCACAGGAGATGGGCGTGCCGCCGTACGTGGTCTTCGGCGATGTGTCTCTGCGCGAGATGGCGGCCATCCGCCCCGCGTCCCGCGAACGCTTCGCGACCATCCGCGGCGTGGGGGCCCAGAAGCTCGAGTCCTTCGCCGAGCAGTTCCTCGAATGCATCTCCCAACAGAGCGATGCGCTGGGCTTGGACCTCGATAGCGCGCCCGCGCCGACGGTCGTCACCCGACCCGCGCCTCGTCCCAAGCCCAAGACCAAGTCCAACCCACAAAAGGCCCTCGCGTTCGAGCGATTCACCGAGGGCGATTCGTTAGACGAAGTAGCAAACGCAACCGGCAGAGCCGTGAGCACGATCGCCGGCTACCTCGTCGAGTGGATCGAGGCTGAGTCGCCCAAATCCATCGACCCTTGGGTGAGCCCGCAGACGTATCAGCGGATCGTCGAGGCAATGGAAGGCGATCAGCGCCCCTTCCTTCGACCGATCTATGACAGCCTGGATGGCCAGGTGTCCTACGAGCAGATCCGAGCCGTTCTTGCACACCTCAAGCCAAGCGGTTGAATCTAGGCGGATTCCGGTACCTTGGACCTGACATGGATGAACTTCAAGAACCTCAAGAAGCAAAAGAG
>JAJDDL010000173.1 GCA_029260335.1 Phycisphaerales bacterium
ACGGTCATCCACGCGAGCACATCGACCACGAGCAATGCGCAGAGCGTGAACACAACCCAGGTGAGTCGCCGACCTCGCCTCATGCAGCGGTCTCCTTGGCGAGCATGTAGCCCTTGCCGCGAACCGTCACTATCACGCTCGGCTCGTTGGAATCATCGCGCAGATGCTCGCGCAGGCGTGCGATCGTCATATCTACCGTTCGCGAGCGGAGCCCCCGCGGATCTATCCCCCACACGCGATTGAGCAGTTCGTCGCGTGAAACCGCGCGCTCGCCGCTCGCCGCGAGGTAGCGCAAGACCTCGGTCTCGCGTTCGCTCAAGGAGCAGACCGATCCGTCGGCATGGGCGATCTCGCGCCGCTCAAAGTCGATGTTCCGACCGGCGATCTGGATCGCAGACCGCTCAACGGGTCGCTCGGCCGATCGGCGCAGGACCGCCTCGACCCGCGCGAGCAACTCATCGGGCCCAAAGGGCTTGACCACGTAATCGTCTGCACCCAGGCGCAGGCCTTTGACTTTGTCTTCTTGCTCGCCTCTTGCCGTGAGCATGATCACCGGCAACGCCGGCTTTGCCTTGCGCAACTCGGCGAGCATCGTGAACCCATCCATCTTGGGCATCAGGATGTCGAGCAAGACCAGGTCGATCGCGCCCGAGCAAGCCCGTTCCAGGCCGTCCTCGCCATCGCCCGATTCGCACACGCCGTAGCCGGCGTATTCCAGCGCGTCGGCGACGCCCTGGCGGATTGCCTCGTCGTCTTCCACAATCAGGATGGTGGCCAGCGCCATGCTCGGGCTCCTCGGGGCTCTCGCTCCCCTCAATCATTGTCGTCCACGCGTGGACGTATCTCCAAACAAAGGCCCCCCGCGTCGTGCGGAGGGCCCAGGGATCCATCCACTCAGGCTCGAATCAGCTTCGATTGCGGACTAGGACCCGCTTGCCCTCCAAGAGCAACTCCACATCGCCCTTATCGGCCAGCATTGCTTGGCGGCCTTCCTTGGCCAGTTGGCTCACGACCTCGAAGTAACGCGCCGAAGCAAACTCGACCGTCTCGTCGGGCTCTTTTTGTTCCATGCGGTACAGACGGGCGTCGATCCACTTCCCGGCCCGGTTGAACACGGCTTGCTCCCGGACCTGCTTGAGATTGGTGATCTCGCGACCTCTGACAGCATCGCCATCTTCTGCATCTGCGAAGTAGAGAATCTGGCCCGCCGCGTTGGCGCGCAGGCTTTCTTGTGACTGGCGATTGTTCATCTCCTGAACGACCGCATCACGGCCCAGCCGCTCGCCGAGCGCCCGCAGGCGCACGTCTGCTTCTGCGCGTCGCTGCATTGGTAAGCCAAGCGCGAAATCGGTCTGGGTCTCGTCGGCAAGGAACGCGGTGTATTCGGTCATGATGCCAAAGTCCATGCTCAATCGCACGACCTCTTCGATCAGTTCCTTCACGCGCGGATCGTCGGCAGCGCCCCGATCGGAGCCGGCAAGGCGGATCTCGTCGATCAACGACGCGATCTTCCGGCTGGCCCACAGTCTGGGAACAAAGGCGTTGCGCGCCGAGGCGTTTTTGGGATCGAACGAGAACTCCATGGTCCGCTTGCGATCGCGCTGGTCGCCCTCCACAAGAATCGTGGTCTTGACACCATCGAGGTATTGGCCGACCACGACGATCTGATCACCCTCGAAAACGTCGGGCAGTTCGCTCGGCAGCACATGTCGCATTGGCTGGCCCGCGACCGGACCGTTGGCGACGTAGGTAAGCCTGGGCGAGGCGAGCACGGGCCCGGCGAGCTTGCGGAACATCGAACCGACCTTGGCCTCCACATCCTCGTCGGGCATGACGAACGTGGTCGTCGCCCGGCTCTGGCGGCTGATCGCGGTCAGCAGTGGGGCGTTGACATCAAAGCCGACGCCGAAGCTGAAGACTCGGCGGGCGTGTGCGTTTCCGCGTGCGACCGCTTCGCGAATCTCGGTCTCGCGTGTCTTGCCGATCGTCGGCAAGCCGTCGGTCAGGAACAGGATCATGGGCAATGAACCCTTGGCGACCGGCTGACGCAAGGCTTCCATGAGCGCATCGTGGATGTTCGTGCCACCGATGGGGCGGATATTGGCGACGTAATCGCGTGCAAGGGCCACCGACTCGGCGTTCTTGGCGACCGGCTGGGTCGCGAAGCTCTCGATCGTGTCCGAGTAGTCGATGATGTTGAAGAGCTCGCCCTCATCGAGGCCCTCGATGACTTGGAGCGCCGCGTTCTTGGCCTGTTCGATCTTTTCGCCGCGCATTGAACCCGAACGATCGATTACAAGTGTGACCTCGCGTTGGATCTTGGCTGCGCCCTTTTCGATCGCGGGCGGGGTGGCCAGGAGCATGAAGTAGCCGCCGTTGATGGCCGGATCGGGATAGGCGATGATCGTGCCGCCTTCGCCCTCACCGAGCACGAGGCTCAACTGGAACGAACCGGGGTCCGCAGCGTTGACGACCTTGAGCGCGAGATCCTTGCTGGCACCACTGTGCCTGGGCAGTTGCAACTCGTGGCTTGGCGAATAGAGCGTCGCGATTCCGCGATCGGACCGCACGCGGACGTCCATGGTCCACGTCGCGCCGCTGCTTCCAAGGCTCTGGGTTCTGGGCAAGATGTAGTCCACGCGATCGCCGTCGACGTCGAGCAGCTGCTCGTAGGTCAGCACGATGGTCTGGGTGCCGCCCGCAGGGACAGGGAAGACGTTGGAACGCACAAAGCCAAAGCCGGCGAACTCGAGGATCGCCGGGTCCTGCATCTTGCGCACGATGCCCTCGTAGATCCGCCGAGCTTCGTCGGCGGGCAGCAGGCGTGCGCCGCCATCGCCGCTCAGACCTTCAAGCTCGAAGTAGCGGATGCTCGCGCCATCGGGCACGGGCATGATCAGCTCGGCTTCCTGCACGCGACCCGAGGGATTAAAAAGCGTGATCCGCAGGGTCGTCGAACCCATGCGCTCGGTGATATCTACGTCCGCCTCCACGCTCTGGATCTTGATCGGCTGCTGGTGGTCCGGACGCACGATGACCCGCGATTGCGGGATGACGATATTGGAAGCCCACTCCTGGGCGCTCGCCGGGATGGCGAGAGCCAAGGTCGTGGCCAAGGCGATGAGCGAGCGAAGCATGAGGCGTTCTCCATCCGCGGCGGATCAGATCGGTCAGGGCACGTTGCCCTCCACGCTCTATTGAACGTTCCAATCGGCGTTCCGTTCGTCACAGCCGCGCAACAGCCCGGGCGGGCCCTTCGTCTTCTCAGTCGTTATCACGCGCCGAAGGCGTGTGAGATGGCCCGCAAAGGGCTTTGGGGAGCAAAAGCATCAGCAATCCCGAGATCACGAGAACGCCAGCCGTGGCGTCAAAGGCCGATCGAAGGCTCACTTGCGACGTAATTGTCTGCGCGAAATCCGGACCCCAGGCCCCCGCGGCCCATGAACCGCCCAGCATGAGCCCCGAGACCAGGCTCGTGCGATGGGGGAGCGTGCGTTGGGCGAGCGAGACGCCCGTGGGAATGAGCCCGGCGAACGCGACGCCCATGAGCATCGCGATCGGGAACGCGATGACTTGTATTGGTGCGCCCTCGGGCAGCACCTGTTCCAAACGCCCGAACAGCACGATCGGAATCGCACCGAGGATCGGGAATGCAATCAGCATGCGTCGTTCATATCGGGGGCGGATAGTCGAGCCGATGGTGAACCCACCCAGGGCCATGCCGACGACAAGCGCCGCGGTCATAGGCCCGGCGATGAGCGTCGCCTCGCCTTCCAGCTTCTCGGTCAGCTCGGTCGCGCTTGCCCGCGCGAGCACGAACTGCTCGCCCCATCGGATGATCAGCAGCGCGCAAGCGGCGTGGACCGCCGAGCGCAGGCCAGCGCCCGCGAACAGGATCCAGACGGCAAACCAACGCGCGCGACGCTCTTCGCGAGGCAGGGCCGCGTGCGTTTCGTGGGCATCATGGGTGCGATGTTTGATCGGTCGGATCGCAAAAGAGAGCAGGATCGCGGCGAGCAGGCCGGGCGCGATCAGGATCGCCAGGCTTTCAAGTTCCCATGCCTTGACCCATATCGGTGCGACGTAGCTGCCCGCTGCGCCCCCGATCATGCCCGAGACAAAGAAGCTCGAGACCGCAAGGCTCCGCCGGGTCGTACCGAGCTCACCAACACTCGCGACCGCGACCGGGTGGAACGCGCCGATGCCGAGACAACCGACGGCGTAGATCGCGACGAGCTGCGTGTAGTTTTCGGCCTGGCCGATCAGCGGGATCGAGATGACGGTGAGCGCAATGCCGACGACGCCGGGCATCCGTGTGTCAAACCGATCGCTGAACCACGCGGTGACTGGCTGGGCGAGCCCGGCAATCAGCGGCTGGACCGCGATCAACGTCGCACCCTGGGAAGGGGTGAGTTCCAAACGCCCCTCGATCACGGTGAGCAGCGGAACGATCATGAACGCGAAGAAATCGACAATAGTGTGACACACGACGGTCACGCCAATGCGTAAGCCAGGGGCGCTCGGCAGCGTGGGGCCGTTTTCGCTCGCGTGGGTCACGGGCAGTTGTAGGCGGTGGGTGAGGGCGACGCGGGCTCGCAATGAGTGGGCGTGCTACCGCAAAGACCCATGTGGAGGGCACGTGCCGCCGACTGGCGCGCGTGCACGAAGGGCCGGCGTGCTCACGCACGCGGCTCTGTTAGGCCGCTTGGTTCTCGTCGTCTGCTTTCTCTTGCTCCTCTTCCCGCTCCATCGAACGCAGCGACCAGATGAGCAAGTCGCGAGTCGTGACGATCCCGACACAGCGCATGCGACCGTCGACGACTGGCAGGCAACTCACCTTCTCACCGAGCATGACCAGCGCCGCGTCGAGCACCGAAGTGTCGGGTCCGACAAACACGAGGTCGCGCGTCATGATCTGATGGGCGTGACGCTGGAGCAAGCGCGAATCGCGGGGCTGCTCGTCCATGCGGCCAATGAACGGGCTCAGGTTCTTAAGCAGGTCGCGATCAGAGATCACGCCGACGATCTGCCCGTTCTCTTCCACGACCACGTGATGAAAGCTCCGCTTCTCGAAGATCTGGCGGACGTGCTCGGCCGAATCGTCCATCGAGACGGTGACGACATTCCTGGTCATAAGGCTCTGAATCGACATGGCGAGGCCTCCCGCATCGGGTATCGGCCTACATGCATCGCGAATACACTCGGTGCGATGACTTCTCGCCCGACGCCAGGCCCGGCCAATCTCAACGCTCCCTGGAGGCTCTCCTATCTGGAATCGCTCTCAGAGAAGCAAGAGCTGCCGGCCGGGGGATTTCTCAAAGCCTATTGGGACGTTCCGGACGCAGACTCGGCCAACCACGTTCTGCACCGTGACGCCCACGGGATGATCCTGCTGAACGCTTTC
Source organism: Phycisphaerales bacterium (assembly GCA_029260335.1). Lineage (GTDB taxonomy): Bacteria > Planctomycetota > Phycisphaerae > Phycisphaerales > UBA1924 > S146-42. Next base: position 5,405 of record JAJDDL010000173.1, read on the forward strand.
CCCTATGCCAACGGGCATTTGCTTGTCGCCCTCGGTGAACCGCGTCCTCGGCTGCTCGATTATGAGCCGGAACAACGCGCGCACCTTTGGACACTTGTCGATCTCGCCGCCGACCTGCTCGAACGCACGCTCCAGCCCCAGGGGCTCAATATTGGGGTCAACCAGGGCATCGCTGCGGGCGCGGGCGTGCCGGGACACTTGCATGTGCATCTCGTGCCCCGATGGGGCGGGGACACCAACTTCATGACCACCGTTGGCGATGCACGGGTCATCCCGGCGTCGCTGGATGCGATGAGCGAGCGGTATCGGCAAACCTTGCGCGATCGCGATTGATCCGTTAGGGATCAAGCCTGATTTTTGCCTTGAGGCGGCGGCCCGCATCGTGGCGAGATTTCGTCATGTTCCGAAAAGTGAGGGTTGGTTTGTGTCGATCCCACCTATCGGCCTCGATCAACGAGGTCCCAAAGGGGAGCCAAGATATGCCGACGCAAGACGAGCGCAAGCAGACCGCCGACAAGGCAATCGCCGAGATCGCCCACATCGCGACACTGCCCGAAATCACGATGAAGATCATCGAGCTCGTCGAGGATCCGACTTCGACCGCGCAGGATCTGCACCAAGTTATCAGCCAGGACCCGGCGCTCTCCAGTCGCATCCTCAAGGTGGTCAACTCTTCGTTCTACGGCTTGCCCGGTCAGATCGCCTCGATCAACCGTGCGATCGTGATGCTGGGCCTCAACGCGGTGAAGAACATCGCGATCGCCGCGAGCCTCGTCAAGCTCTTCCGCGGTGGGGAGCTGACTCCCCAATACAGCGCTCAGATGATGTGGGAGCACGCCACAGCGGTCGCCGCGACCTGCAAGATGGTCTCTGACAAGCTCAAGCTGGGCCTCAACGACGAGGCCTACCTCGCGGGCCTGATGCACAATATCGGGCAGGTCGTCGAGATGCAGTTCGACCGGGCCATGCTCGTCGACGCGATCCGTCAGACCGGGATCGATGGCCTCGGCGTGCCCGCCAATGACATGCTCGAAGCCGAGGATTCGGTCTTCGGTGCCAACCACCAGGACTTCGGCGAGGCCCTGTGCAACCGCTGGAAGTTCCCCAAGAGCTTCGCCCAGGTTGCGGGATATCACCACCGCCCGCTCGAGCTCAGTGCAGAGAATCGCACGCTCACGAGCGTGATCTACGTCGCGGCTCGCATCGTCGGGCTGAGCGAAGGTGGCATCCGGGCTGACCTGGTCGATCTCAGCTTTAACAAGGAGGTCCTCGAAGGCCTCAAGATCAACGGCGAGCTCTTGGCCGAGCTCCAAGAGCAGTACGAAACGGTTGTTAAAACTGCAGAAGACATGGCAGCCTAAACCGATAGAACTCTCTTGTCAGGATTCCACCCTGGGGCACTCCCCAGGATACCGAGCTCTCTCTTTCTCCCTCCGGGCGGCCCCATCTTACCGATGTGGCCGCCTTATTAGGTGCACCATTCAGGCGCGATCAAGAGAACGCTTCCAGTCTTCTAAGTGTTGATAGTTTGTGAGGTTGTACATCAAGGGCGTCACCGAGATCTCGCCCGCGAACAAGCGATCTACATCCGAATCGTCCTCTGTGGCGTGAAAATCCAGGCCATGCCCGGACGCCCAGTAGTACACGTCGCCCGCCGGGCTTATGCGCCGCTCGTAGCTATCTACAAGCCCGTGCGTGTTCATTGGACACACCGAAATCTTCGGCATCGCGTCATCAGCGCCTTTCTTGGGGATGTTGATGTTTAAGCACTCATGCCCGGTTGGTGGGCGTGTATGGAGAATGTGATCGATCGCCCTGCGCGCACGCGCCGAGGCGGTTTCAAAGTCTGGGGTCTGGCGCCCAATTAGCAGACTCGTTGCGATGCTCGGCACGCCCAGGAACGCCGCTTCGAGCGCAGCCGCGACGGTGCCTGAGTAGATCACGTTGATCCCACAGTTCGCCCCGGCGTTGAGCCCCGAGATGACCAGGTCGGGCTTTGACCCTTCGCCGAAGCGCTCGGGCCAGAGTTGGCTGATGGCGAGCTTCACGCAGTCGGCGGGCCTGCCGTCGACCGCGATGCCCTCCATGCCCGGTTCGGGGGTGACGGGCTTGGCCATGAGCGGCTCGTGGAAGGTCACGCCGTGGCTGGTGGCCGATTGGACGGTCTCGGGGGCGACGACGAGGATCTCGGTGTCGGGGCCCGCGATGAGCCCGCCCAGTTTGCCATCACGGTCAACCAGGGCGTGGTAGAGGGCGATGATGCCCGGGGCGCGGATGCCGTCGTCGTTGGTGAGCAGGATGCGCATGGATCAGCGTAGGAAGCAGCAGGCTCGGGCCCCGGTCCGGATCGCGCTACCCTAGGGACTACAGGCCCAAGCTATGGGCCCGGACCCAATGCAGGAGCGCGTGGATCGATGCAGACTATTGAGAACATCCTTCAGGGCATCGGCCAGACTCCTTTTGTCGAACTTCAGCGGGTCGTCGAGCCCGAGAGCGCCCGGCTGCTGGTCAAGTGCGAGTTTCTGAACCCCGGCGGGTCGATCAAGGACCGCATGGCCCTGCACATCATCGAGCGAGCCGAGAAAGACGGCCTGCTCAAGCCCGGCGGGACCATTGTCGAGAACACGTCAGGCAACACCGGCATGGGCGTGGCGATGGTCGCGGCGGTCAAGGGCTACAAGGCCGTGTTCACGATCCCCGACAAGATGAGCCTTGAGAAGATCAACATGCTCAAGGCGTTCGGCGCCGAGGTGATCATCACGCCGACGGACGTGCCGGGCGAGTCGCCCGATCACTACGTGCAGGTCGCAAAGCGGATCGCCCGCGAGACGCCCAACAGCTTCTACCTGAATCAGTATCACAACGAGCAGAATATCGAGGCGCACGAGGCGTCGACGGGCCCGGAGCTCTGGGAAGAGTGTGGCGGCGAGATGGACGTGTTCGTCTCGGGTATCGGCACCGGCGGTACGATCTCCGGCGTCGGCCGATTCCTCAAGAAGCAAGCCAACCCGCCCAAGGTCGTGGGCGTCGATCCGCTCGGCAGCGTCCACTACCACTACTACTACACCGGTACGCTCCCCAACGCGTACGTCTATCAGGTCGAAGGCATTGGCGATGACATCAAGTGCGGCGCATTCGACACGACCGTCGTCGACGAGGTCCGACAGGTCGATGACCGTCAGTCGTTCCTTATGGCGCGCCGGCTGGTGCGCGAAGAAGGGCTCTTTGTCGGGGGCTCCAGCGGCTCGAACGCGCACATCGCGGTCCAAATCGCGCAGGAGCTTGGTCCGGGCAAAACGGTTGTGACCGTCTTGCCCGATTCGGGCAGCCGCTACATCACCAAGTTCCTCTCCGATGCGTGGATGAAAGACCACGGGTTCTTAGAGCCCGAGCGTGATCTCGGCCGGGTCGAGGATGTGATCGAGGGCAAGGACCAGGACATCATCACCGCGACCACAAGCGAGTCGGTCGCGCAGCTCGTCAGCCGGATGCGCGAGCAGGGCGTGAGCCAGATCCCCATCGTCAACGAGCTCGGCGGGCCCGAGGGCATGGTGCACGAGATCGACGTGTTGCGCGGCATGGAGCGCGGCGAGATCGACGCCCAGACGCCTGCCGGTCAAATCATGCACGATATCGGTGGCTTGGTATACCCCAAGGCACGGGTCGAGGAGCTCTACGGCATCTTCGAGAAGGACCAGGTCGCGATCGTGGTCGACGCCGCGAAGATCGTGGGGCTCGTGAGCCACATCGACCTCATCGAATACCTTAGCAAGAAGAATCAGGAGCGGGCATGAGCGAAGCGAGTAGTTCCAAGGGCTTTGGCACGCGCGCGATCCACGCGGGGCAGGCACCCGATCCGTCGACCGGCGCGATCATGACGCCGATCTTCCAGAGTGCGACCTTTGCGCAGGAATCTCCAGGCGTCTTCAAAGAAGACTACGACTACTCCCGCGCTTCGAACCCGACCCGCAAGGCCTTGGAGAAAAACCTTGCGAGCCTGGAGGGCGCCGAGTTCGGCTTGTGCTTTGCTTCGGGCGTGAGTGCAGAAGCCGCGGTCTTGCATCTGCTCAAGACCGGCGATCACGTGGTGCTCTGTGATGACGTGTACGGCGGGACCAATCGCCTGTTCCATCGCGTGTTTGGCCAGCTGGGGATCGAAGTCACGCTGGTCGACATGACCGACCAGGACGCTTTCGAGGCCGCGTTCTGCGAGAACACCAAGGTCGTGTGGCTCGAAACGCCCACGAACCCGACACTCAAGATCATCGATATCGCCAAGGTCTCAGAGGAAGCCCACGCGAAGGGCGCGATCGTCTGTGTGGATAACACGTTCTGCTCGCCTTACCTGCAATCGCCCTTGGCTCTCGGCGCAGACATCGTGTGCCACTCGACGACCAAGTACATGGGCGGGCACTCCGATGTCATCGGAGGTGCTTTGCTCATGAACGACCCCGACTTGCACGAACGGCTGAAGTTCATCCAGCTCTCGGTCGGCGCGGTGCCGGGGATTCTCGATTGTTTCTTGCTCTTGCGCTCGACCAAGACCTTGCATGTGCGCATGCAAAGGCACAGCGAGAACGGCATGCAACTCGCCAGGTGGCTCGAAGCGCATCCCAACGTCGAGCGGGTGCTCTACCCGGGCCTGGAGAGTCATCCGCAGCATGCGCTGGCGAGGGAGCAGATGCCAAACGGCTTCGGCGGCATGATCACGCTCTATGTCAAGGGCGGGCTCGCCAAGGCCAAGTCGATGCTTGAGAAGGTCCAGATCTTCACGATCGCCGAGAGCCTGGGCGGGGTCGAGAGCCTGATCGAACATCCGGGGATCATGACCCATGCGAGTGTGCCGCCCGATCAGCGCGAGAAGCTCGGAATAAGCGACTCGCTCGTGCGGTTGAGCGTTGGCATTGAGGATGTGGAAGACCTCATGGCCGATCTGGATCAATCGCTGAGTTAACTCATCGCGGCGGGTTGCCGCAGCTCCTATGGCAGACCGACAGGAACGAATCGATCCGGATCGCTGGCTCAGCGATCACGGCGACGCGATGTATCGCTACGCACTTCTGCGGCTGGGACAACCTGACGCGGCGGTCGATGCCGTGCAAGAAGCGTTGCTCGCGGCTCTTGTGGCCAAAGAGACATTTCGCGGCGAGTCCCAGGAGCGAACGTGGCTGATAGGCATCCTCCGCTACAAGGTGCTGGACGTCCTCCGCCAACGCCGGCGGACGCAAAGCGAGCGAATGGATGAGCTGGGCGACGAGAGCTCATTCAAGGGCGGCACGTTTCGTGAAGAGCCCGGAGATTGGAACTCACTGCCTGCGGCTAGTGCCGAGCGCAAGGAGTTTCGAGAACTGCTCCTGCAATGCCTCCAGAGCTTACCGGACCAGATGCGACAGGCGATCTGCCTGCGCGAGATCGATGGGCTCGAAACCGACGAGATCTGTAAGATCCTGGCGGTCACCCCGACCAATCTGTGGACCCTTATTCACCGCGCGAAGCTCCGGTTGCGCGCAGACATCACCAAGCTGTGGTTCGAGAAAGACGCATGATCCGCTGGATCCGCACATTCTGGTATGTCCTGACCCTCCGATGCGAGGAGGCGGACCGGCTGCGCTCGATCGAACGCGAGGGCGAGCTCTCGCGCTCGCAGCGGGTGGGTGAATCGCTGCACCGGGGGCTTTGCAAGTCGTGTAGAAAGGCCCGTCGGCAGGCGAAGTTGCTCAAGCAGGCGCTTTCTGAGATGTCTGACTTGGGCGAGTTCGAGCGTGGTCCGCGCCTGGATGACGCGTCCAGGGCCCGGATCGCCGCGGCAATGGCAGACAAGAAAAACTGAAATCACCTGCAAGGCCTTTTCTGTTGCAACGACCCATGGGGGTACGGAGTGGTCCAACGTGGTTCGCCCGTGGCAATCAGGAGTTGGGGGTCGGAGGTCTTCATATGCATCGCGCGATCAGTCTTCTCACGCTGGCCAGTTTGGCCGGCGCAGCGTCCGCCCAGAACGTCACGGTCACGGTCGAGAACATGCTCGACACGGGCAACTTCAGCTTTACGCCCGTCTGGATGGCCATGCACAACGGCGGGTTTGATTCATACAACGGCGGCGAGCTCGCATCGCTCTTTCCCGGGCTCGAAGAACTCGCCGAGGGCGGAGACACCGGCCCGATCTCGACGGCATTCACCAACAGCCCTGCCGGAATCGCAGGCGGCGTCCAGACCACGCTTGTTGAACTGAACGGTGCCCCGGTCTTCGGACCAGGCGAGAGCAACTCGGTCAGCTTCGATGTGGGCGACGCCACCGTCAATCGCTATTTTAGCTACGCGTCGATGATCGTGCCCTCAAACGACTTGTTCGTCGCCAACGGCAACCCGACCAGATTCGAGGTCTTTGATGCCGGGGGCAACTACAACGGGCCTGTTGAGATCCTGATCCTTGGAAACCAGGTTAAGGACGCGGGCACCGAGGTGAACGATGCGTTCGGCGGCGCGGCATTCAGCGCCAATGGCGGCGACTCGGTCGATGAGAACGTGGTCATCCGCAGTTTCTTTGGTGACCCAGACGACCAGGCCTATCTGGACAGCTTCATTGGCACCGACACCGTCGATGGCGGCACGATCACCGGTTCGTTCGGTCCAGATGATGTCGTTGCCCGCATAACGGTCACGCCAGCACCGGCGTCCCTTGCGATGTTGAGTCTCGGCGGGCTCTGCCTGACCCGACGTCGGCGCTGAGCACCCCCACCGCCGGGGATGAGCCCACGGAGCTGACGCTTCGTGGGCTCTTTGCAATCTCGGCAGCGAACACAGGAGGCCCTGGCGCAAGCCTGGGCTTGAGGGTCGTTGAATACGTCGGATGTGTGCGAAGTTTTCGAAGCCCAGGCTTGCGCCAGGGCGTCTTTTCTAGAGTCGTTGAATACGTCGGATGTTGTGCGAAATTCTCGAAGCCCAGGCTCGCGCCAGGGCCTCTTTTCTAGAGCAACGAGCCGATCACGAGCGACACCACGGGCAGGATCGCGCCCGCGTAACAACTCACGAGCATGCGCCGCCGCTCCGGTCGCGAGCGATCGTCCTTGCGAAGATTCGTCCACAGCGCCGGCCAAACGAGCGTCGCGTACACGAGCATGAAGACCCAGAAGGGTCCGGCGATGCCGATCGCCGTGCGCAACGCCTCGGTCTTGATGAGCGATGAAGCCCAGGCGATCGCCAGCAGCAGGATCGTGGGACCGCACCCGCCGACGATGAACCAAGCCCACTCGCCACGGCTCCAAGGCTGGTGGGGCGCGTAGGGGTTGAACGAGCAGCCGCACTCGGGGCAGAGCCCTGGAGACTTGGGATCGAGCAAGCCGTGGAGCTCGTAGCCGCAGTCGCCGCAGCGGGCGATGGCCTCGGCGTCCCGTTGGGGCGTGAGCAAGGCACGGATCGATGGCAGGACGCTGGCGGGCATGGTTAGTTAGACCGCTCGATGACCTTCACGTTCCGCCGTCCGTCCAAGGGGCCCTTGGATCGCAGGCCCGAGAACCACGCCCGGATCCGAAGCCAGAGGACCAGCAGGACGCCGAGCACCCCGCAGAGAATCGCCAGGGGCAGGATGATCACGAGCCCGATGACAAAGCCCACGACGAGCAGGAGGGTGATTACCACCCGCTGCAGGGGCGTGGGCCGGGCGATCATGACGCGGAATGAGGCGGTCTCAGCGGCGGACATGGGTGGATTCTACCTTGACTAGCTTGTTGGGGGTCCGCGGGGCGTGATTGCAGCCCTTAGTCCCCCATGGACCGCACGATCTGATGCATGATCCACTGGTTCTGTGTCATCCAGAGTGCGGCCGCCACCGAGGCGTTGATCGCGAGACCGATGGCGATTACTCGCACTCTTGATGGCCTTGGATCATTTGCCGAAATGGCCTTGGGAGCGAGGTGGCGGCCGACACCCACTGGTCCCCATGGGATACCGACAAAGACGAAGAGCGGGATTGCACCAAACGCGACCAACATCGCAACGATTCCCACAAGCGGAGGGCTTGCATACATCAACTCCGGCAGGAGCAACAGCCACAGCGCGTAGACGCCGGCGGCGACGGGCACGTGCCAGCACATGCGAAGGACCGCGTTCCACCACCCCGGCCACGGACGATACACAAGGCCATCCAGTGATGGGTGTGCCCGCCCGCACTCGGGACACACAAACCCCGCATCGCCCCGCTCGGTCGCGCTGAGGTCATAGCCGCATTGGTCGCAGGCAGGGCCCATGAATCTGCCCATCGTACTCAACACCGCGCGATCCACGCTGACAGAATAATGAAATTGCAGCAGGCGCCACCGATTGGTGAACGCAACACACAACCGCACACCGCTCAACTCCAACGCGAGCGCCAGGGTGCGAGCGAGTGCGTGCTGTGATATCATGAGCGCTCGGCCTTCTGAACGGAATCCACACCATGACCAACGCCACGGATGGGGCGGCGCAGGGCACGAACGCGCCCGGGTTTGCCCACCTCCACCTGCACAGCGAATACTCCCTGCTCGATGGCGGCAACCGCGTTGATCGCCTCGTCAATCGCGTCAAAGAGCTGGGGATGGACTCGGTCGCGGTCACCGACCACGGCAACATCCACGGCGCTGTCCAGTTCTACGAAGCCGCACGCGAGGCGGGCGTCAAGCCCATCCTGGGTGTCGAGGCCTACGTCGCTCCGGGCGATCGGCGCGACCGGACGCATACGGGTGTCTCCGATGGCGGTTTTCACCTGGTCTTGCTCGCCGAGAATGACACTGGGTGGCAGAACTTGTTGCACCTGTGCTCCCAAGCGTATCTGACAGGGTTCTATTACAAGCCCAGGATCGATCGGGAGTTGCTTGCCCAGCACAACAGCGGGCTAATCGCGATCAACGGCCATCTCGGAAGCGAGATGGGCGATCACCTGTTGAGCTTCGAGCGGACGAAGGACGAGACAAGCTGGGAGAAGGCGGTCGAGAGTGCGCAGTGGCACGCCGAGGTTTTCAAGGACGAGGGCACCGGGCCTCGATTCTTTGTCGAGCTGCAGCATCACGTTGCCGAGCAGATCTCGATCAACCCACACTTGATTCGGATTGGTCAGGAGCTTGGTCTGCCGATCGTGTGCGATAACGATGCGCACTTTCTGAACGCCGAGGATCATGATGCGCACGACACGCTCATCTGCATCTCGATGGGCAAGAACAAGGACGACCCGGATCGATTGCACTACACGCCGGAGCTCTACGTCAAGAGCCCAGAGCAGATGCGCGAGATCTTCGAGGGCCTGTACGGCGACGTCGGCAAGGAATCGTGCGACAACACGCTTCGGATCGCCGAGCGCTGCGATGTGACGCTCGATGTCGGCGCGAATCACGCGCCGATGGTGCGGGTGGAGGTGCCCGCGAAGCTGCCCAAGCACAACGCCAAGGACTACGCGGGCGATCTCACGGCTTGGTACGCGGCTTTCAGCGCGCGATTTGAACTGAGCCCGTTCTCACCTGAGGAAGGTACCGATCAAGAGCAGGCGAAGCTGGACGTCAAGGAAGAGGGCGACCAGGCGCTGCGTCTGCTCTCAGAAGCCGGCATGGTCTGGCGCTACGGGCCGACAATCACCAAGCATCGCCATGAGTTTGTTGAGGGCACCGACGAAGCCGCGGCTGCACGCGAGAAGCCGGGCATCGACCTCGACGGATTCGACAAGTGGGCCAGGCTCAATCGCGAACTGAAGATCCTCGCAGATAAACTCATCAGTGCCTACTTTTTGATCTGCTGGGACTTTGTGAACTGGGGCCGCCAGCAGGGCATCCCCGCCAACGCGCGTGGGAGTGGTGTTGGCACGATGGTCGGTTATGTGCTGGGACTCTCCAACGCGTGCCCGGTCAGGTACGGCTTGCTCTTCGAGCGATTCACCGACCCCAACCGAAGCGAATACCCCGATATCGATATCGACCTCTGCCAAGACGGCCGCGGCGAGGTACTCGAGTACGTCCGCCAAAAGTATGGACACGTCGCGCAGATCATCACGTTCGGAACACTGAAAGCCAAAGCCGCGGTCCGGGATGTGTGCCGGGTGCACGGCGTGCCCCTGGGCGAAGCGGACAAACTCGCCAAGATGATCCCCGACACGCTCGGGATCACGCTCGACGGCGCGCTCAAGGAAAACAAAGACCTCAAGAAGAAGTACGACGACGAGGAACAGATCCGGTACGTGATCGACACTGCCAAGGTGCTCGAAGGCCAGGCTCGGCACGCGGGCGTGCACGCGGCGGGTGTGGTGATTGCGAACACGCCCTTGAGCGAGATCGTGCCGCTCTACAAACAATCGCAGGCGGGCGAGAACGAGATCGTGACCCAGTGGGATGGGCCCACGTGCGAGAAGATGGGTCTGCTCAAGATGGACTTCTTGGGCCTGCGCACCTTAAGCATCATCGAGCGAGCCAAGAAGCTGATTCGCGAGACATTGCCCGAAGACCAGGCCTGGGCAGCGGTGGGGCGGGCCAAGGGCGAAGGCTCGCATCCATTGGATCTCGAACGGCTGACCTACGACGACCCGCGCGTGTTCCAGATCTTCCAACGCGGCGACACGACCGGCGTGTTCCAGTTCGAATCCGGCGGCATGCGTCGTTTGCTCGCGGACATGAAACCCGACAGGCTCGAGGATCTCATCGCGGCCAACGCGCTGTTTCGGCCCGGTCCGATGGATCTCATCCCCGACTACAACCGGCGCAAGCACGGCACCGAGGTCGTTCCCAAGGTCCACCCGATCGTCGATCGCTTTACGCAAGAGACATATGGCGTCATGGTGTACCAAGAGCAGGTCATGCAGATCGTCCACGAGCTGGGCGGCATCCCCCTGCGCGACGCCTACTCGCTCATTAAGGCGATCAGCAAGAAGAAAAAGAAGATCATCGACGCGAATCGCTCGAAGTTCATCAAGGGTGCCGAGGAACAGGGTCTGGAGAAGGCCCGCTCGAAAGAGCTGTTCGATCTGATCCTGAAGTTTGCCGGCTACGGCTTCAACAAGAGCCACTCCACGGGCTACGCAATCATCGCGTATCACACGGCGTATCTCAAGACCTTCTACCCCCGTCAGTTCATGGCCGCGTTCTTGAGCTTTGAATCTCAGGCCCAGAAGGTCAGCGATTGGATTCCCTATCTCGACGATTGCAAGCGGACCCGCACGATCGATCCGCTGACAGGCCAGCACCTGTGCGATTCGATTCGCGTGGCGGCTCCCTCGATCAATCGCTCGGGCGCGGACTTTACGGTCGTGTTCGATGAGGATGAACCCCAGGACGCGGCCCACGGACACATCCGCTTTGGCCTTCGCGCCATCAAGGGCGCCGGCACCAAGGCGATCCGGGCGATTATCGAACAGCGCGACGCCAAGGATGAAAGCGCTGAAGACCCAGACACCTCCGGCCCCTTCCACTCGCTCCACGAGTTCTGCGAGCGCGTGCCCAACGGCACGGTCAACAAGGCAACGATCGAGTCGCTCATCCGAAGCGGAGCATTTGACGAGGTCCACGGACGCGACCAGCGTGCGGCGATGATCGCCACCATCGAAACCGCCGTCACTGCTGCACAGAAACTCGCCAAGGACAAGAGCTCAGGCCAGAACCAGCTCTTCGGTTTCGGCGGCGCAGAGAGTGAAGCCCAGACGGTCGCAGAGCCCACGCTCGAACGGGCCGATCGCTGGTCAGAGAGTGACACGCTCCAGTTCGAGAAGGACACGCTCGGCTTCTATGTCTCGAGCCATCCGTTGGAAGTCTGGCGGCCGTGGATCGAGGTCTTCCCAACGCTCGATATCCGCTCGGCCCGCGATCAGATCCAAGACCGCCGGGTGATCGTCGCGGCGTTGCCCCAATCATTGCGCGAGATCACTTGCCGCAATGGCAGGTCGAGCGGCCAGCAGATGGGAATCCTCACGATCGAGGACTTGGGTGGCTCGGTCGACGCGGTCATCTTCTCCGATGCGTTCGCCAAGTTCGGGCATCTGGCCCGGGGCAAAGAGGCCATGTTCGTGCTCGGGCGCATGGACCACAAGCGAGGCGAGCCCCAGGTCATCGTCGATCAGCTCGTGCCCATCGACGGCGTGCCCCTGCTCAAGGGCAAGTTGAGCGTCACGCTCGATGAGCAACGGCTCAACGGCGGCCAAAGCCAGGTGCTCAACCAGGTCAAGGATGTGTTGAGCACGCGATCGCCTGCGGACGACCCCGCGCCCGCGTCCATGCCCGTGGAGTTCGTGATCCACTCTGACCAGGGCACGGTGAGACTCAAGCCCAAGTCGATCAAGCGCGTCGGGGTTGGGCCGGGGATGGTGAGTTCGCTCCGGGATCTGCTGGGCGAGCGCGCGACCGCGATCGTCGGGGGGGTTTCGATCGAGAACTGATCCAAGCCTGAGACACCTCGCGCATTCAGGACTGATCGGCTTGAACCCGGGCAACATTCAGGGCTGATCGCAACGCGTCGAGCATGCCGACGTATCGTGCGAACAGAATAATGAGGCTGATCACCATTACAACGAAGAAGAATACGGCAGCACATGGCGCGGCGAACACCGCCACAACCGTCGCGATGAGCAAGCCGAGGGATATGTTCAGCATCAGCCTGGCGCTCCCAATGAGATAGCCAAGCTCGCTGCTGCGCACCCTGGTTTCGATCGCCGCGAGATACGACATCGACGCGTAGAGCTTGACGATCCAAACGATCAGGAGCAGAAGCGAGAACAGCGCCGAAGTCGTCAACATGCCGCCCATGAGCACAGGACCCATGGAGAGCTTGGCGCCTACAAGATTGAGCCCGGCCACGAGAATCATGAGCACAAGGGTCACGCGCAAGACCGTGCGCGCGGTCTGACCTGGATTGAGAGCGCCGAGCGCCGGATCGGGCGTCGTGAGCATCCACCATCCGCCCAGGCTTGCGACGTTGAGCAGCATCGACAGTGCGCCCACAATCGCGAACATTCCTGGCATGCGCGTGAACGCACCAATGTAGACCGACCCGGCCACGAGCAGGAGGTTGATGATCACGGTCCACTCGGCAATGAGCGCACCTCGGGCGAGCGTTGTCACATACGCCGGATCGCTGTTCGCCAAAGCGTTGCCCATGAGCGTCTTGTGAATAGAGAGGCCACACTCGGGGCACCGCTCGTCGGGCTTCAGGCCATCGAGGTCGTAACCGCATCGCGAACAGAGCGTCTCACCCACAACCGGCGTCTGCCCATCGAATCCTGTGGTGCCGAAGCGCGAGTACTCGACCGTGGTGCCGCACTCGCACACGCCGTCGGCGAACTTGCCCTTGAGCGAGGCATTGCAGGTCACGCAGCTGACGGCACCGGTGATCACCGGTCGCTGATCGGCGGCCGGCTGGACGGGTTCTAACTCAAAGGCCTCGTCG
>JAJDDL010000174.1 GCA_029260335.1 Phycisphaerales bacterium
GCCGCCGCAACGCGCTATGAAGAGCGATACCGGTGGATCATGGGCAATTGCAGCGAAGCGGTCTTCATTCTCGATGTCGAGAATGACGCGCTGCTCGATGTGAACGATCATGCAGCGGAGATTCTGGGATACTCTCGCGAGGAGTTGCTTTCGGTGCCGATCAGCAAGATTCACCCCGACGAAATGCCTCGATTCCGGGCGTTCGTTCAGAAAGTCAATGACGAAGGGACCGGCCAGTCTCGGGAGTTGACCTGCCGAACCAAGGACGGGCGAAGCCTCGACGCGATAATCTCGGCGACGACCTTTGATTGGAATGATCACCCGTGCGTGCTGGCGCTGGTCCGCGCGGCGGATTAGCCCACTCACCCGCTTTAAAATACCAGTTCGATCTTCGGACCATCAAGGCACCGATGGTGATCTCCAACACTCCGTTTGCCCAAATCTTCAACTGGTGCGGAGAGACTCGTCACGAGCTGATCATCGGTTAAGCTCCCGAGAGGAGAACTCGAATGAAGAACCTGCGCCTGTCTCTACTCACCGTGTGCGTTGCGATCGGCCCAGTCTGGGGCGAGGTCGAGCGTGTGGAGATCGCCAGCCGAGAGGTCGTGCTCGAGGGCAAGGAGTTCGGCGACGCCGGGGCATATGAGCGACTGAACGGCTCGGTGCACTTCGCGTGGGATCCCTCCAATCCGGCGAACGACGCGATCGTGGATCTGAATCTCGCGGCTCCAGGCGAAGACGGGCTCGTGCGAGCCTCGGCGAACTTCATGGTGCTCCAGCCGCTCGATCCTGAGCAACGCGCGGGGGTGGGCCTCTTTGAGGTTTCCAATCGTGGCGGCAAGGCGTCGCTCAGTTATTTCAATCGTGCGCGCGGATCGAGCGAGCCGACGACCGCGACCCACTTTGGCGATGGGTTGCTCATGCGCCACGGCTTGACTGTGATCTGGGTTGGATGGCAGTGGGATGTGCCCGGTGGGCCCGAGCGGTTGCGGCTGGATGCTCCGGTTGCGCGCGAAGCCGAAGCAGGGCTCGTGCGGTCAGATTGGGTTGTCAATGAGCCGACGCCAGAGTTACACCTTGGGCATCGAGGGCACAACGCCTACATGCCCTCGGCGATCAAGGATCCACGCAACGTGCTGACTGCGCGCGACGGTCGCAACTCCCCGCGTCGGATCGTTGACCGAATCAAGTGGCGCTTCGAGAGCCTCGTTTCCTCCGATGCGGTCGGCCAGCCGCGGATCGTGCTCGATGGCGGATTCCAGGCCGGTCACATCTACGAGTTGGTGTACGTGGCTCGCGAGCCGCGCGTTGCGGGCGCGGGCCTCGCGGCGATCCGCGATATCGCGGCGTATGCCAAGCACGATCCGAGTTGCGACTTCGCCATCGATCACGCCATCGCCTTCGGCGTCTCACAGACCGGGCGATTCCTGCGCATGTTCCTCTACCAAGGTTTCAACGCCGACGAAAACGGCAGGCGGGCCTACGACGGCATGCTCATCCACACCGCCGGGGCCGGGCGCGGCAGCTTCAATCACCGCTACGCCCAGGCCTCACGCGATGCCCATCGCTACTCGGCGTTCTTCTATCCCACCGACATCTTCCCCTTCACATCAAGCACGCAGACCGATACGCAAACAGGCTCGCGCGATGGCATCATGGCCCGGACCAAGCCCGAGCATGCGCCCAAAGTCTTTAGCACGAACTCGGGGTATGAGTATTGGGGCAGGGCCGCGGCTCTAATCCACGTCAGTACCGACGGCACGCGCGATGTCGCGCCCCTGGACACCGAACGCATCTACCACTTCTCTAGTGGCCAGCACTACGTTCATCGCGGACCGACACCCGCGTTGGAAGGGCGCGCAGCGCTCGGCACTCCTGTGGACTATTTAGTTACCGAGCGGGCGCTCCTCATCCGGCTCATCGAGTGGGTTGTAAGTGACTCCGACCCCCCGGCCTCGCGATACCCTCGGCTGAAAGATGGCTCACTCGTGGCGATCGAAGACTGGAGCTTCCCGAGTATTCCCGAGTTGACCTTGCCGACCGTCGCGCACGGGGCGTATCGGGCTGACTACGGATCTCGCTTTGCGAAGGGCATTGTGGATACCCAGCCTCCTCGGTTAGGACCGAGCTATCCGGTGCTAGTGCCCGCGGTGGATGAGTTCGGCAACGAGATCGCGGGCGTTCGCACGCTTGAGACCATCGTGCCCTTGGCGACCTACACACCCTGGTCATTGCGACTGGGCATGCCGGGGCCGACTGACGAGCTTCGCGACTTTGTGGGCATGACGATCCCTTTGCCGGGGACTCGCGAAGAGCGGGTGGCGAGAGAAGACCCAAGGCCGAGTATCGCCGAGCTCTACGAATCGAAGCAGGCGTTTTTGGACACCGTGAGGCTCGCGGGCGAGCAACTCGTGCACGACGGGTTCATGCTTGGCGAAGACCTGCCGCGGGCGATCGAGGCCGCGTCACGACGGTGGCGGTAGGCGTGTGCGCGTCCTCCCATTGGTCGTAAAGCGCAAACAGGACCTCACGAAGGCTGCCGTCGTGTGTCTTGAGTAACTTGGTAATCTCATCTGTGCCGATCTTTGTCGTTGGATCCAATCGGACCACCAAGGCGCGAGCGAGTTCGGGCGAAACGACGCGGGTGTGCAGATGTGGTAATCCCAGATCGCGATGGGTCGTGACTACTGGGATGATCGCGCGTGCACGCATCGCCGCGCGGACCGCGCGCCAACGAACGGGGCCGAACATCTCGGCGGAATCGATGAAGGCGAGTGATCGCGAGCGAAGCTTGTCGAGTTTGCGAGCTCGAAAGAACTCCGCCCGCAGACCGCGAGTCTGGGCCAACCGGAAGAGATGCTTGAGAAGTGAAGTCTTGCCGCTGCCTTGGGGGCCGGTGATCTGGCCGCCGCGAGCCTGCAGAACCTCGGCCAATGTCTCGTGGAGATGCTGAGGTCGGAAAGACCCATCACCATCAAGAAACGGCAACGCGCCGGGTTCAACATGCTCGATCGCGAACGGATTCCAGCGCGCACCCGAGCCCAGGCTTGCTCTCCCGGAATCTTCATCAGTTACCATCGCGTTGCTCACATCAAGTACACGCTGTGATCGTGCTTTGTGTCAAACACCATTGGGCGATCGAGACGCACGCGCAGTTGCCACTCGATCTTGATCAGCCGCCCTTGGTAGGTGAGCGGCGCGAGCGGGGCCTCGAACTCTATAGGAATCTCGGTGACCCCTTGGGACAGCTCGGGCCCGGCATGGATCTGCGTGTCCACGACCGTGCTTTTGTCGGTGTTGCCCTTGCCCGAGGTCTTCCATCGGAGTTGAAGCTTGGCGTTGCGGATCTTCACCCGTTCCTCGGCGTCGATGCGCACCACGCCCGACACGGTCGAGCCGCGGAGAATCTGATCTCCCCCGGCTAGTTCCACGCTCACCCGAGGCCCGCTCATGCCAAGGCCTCCGAGAAATCAGACACAACACGCTCGGCAAGCTCGAGCGGGTACACATCAAAGATGTAACGCAACTCGTGGGCGTGATCGGGCGGAAAAACCCGCTTGACGATGAGCTCCCACCGGATCTCGTTGTTGCTGGCCTGGAACGAGTGCATCGCCTCGGCTGGCACCGTGAACGTGAACTCCTGGATGTACCCCGGCTGCACACGTTCCATCTGCTCTTCCTCGAAGAGCGTCAGTTCATAGACATCCTCGCTTGCCGTCACCGTGTCGGTGCCTTGGGTGTAGGACGCTCGCTCCTGACAGTTCAGCTGGATCGCCAGGCTCGCGATCGGCCCGCCCTTCTTGAACTGGACCATGCCCTGGACTTCTTCGCCGGGCACAATCGGGTCGGCCGAGATTTCCACGATCAGCGGCCGCCGATGCCCTCGGATCCCCCCCAGCACCTTGCGTCGCCCCGCAGGAAACAACAGGCTGATCGGCACAACCAGCAGAGCGATTACAAAGACCATGAGCAAGAGCCCGATGATCAACGGCGAGAAGATCACCAACGCAATCCACCCGCCAACGCTGTTGTAAGACTTGCGATTGCCCGCTCGAAGCCCGCGGGCCAGCGTGTGACCGAGCTTGGAGGACGGCAAGGGCATCCCCAGCGGCTTCATGAACTTGATCGCGGCCTTGGTGCTCATGGGGCGGCAGTATACGAGACGGCGGCCCCCGCGAGCCCTGCTGTCAGGTCAGTCACATATTCGAGCAAAGCCCCGTGAGTCGCTCAGGTGGATCTCGTTTATGACCCTGGAGCGGTTGGGTTTGGATCGCTTCGAGGGACACGCAATCGCCGTCGGCGTGCTCCACTCAGGACTTCACACGGCACCAAGGACTAACCGCCATGACACGCAACGCCAAGACACTGCTTATGTCCACTCTGGCCGGCACCACGCTCGCGCTTTGTGCCGGGCCCAGCGCCGCCGCTCCTGAGGAACTCTCTGATGGCGAAAAGGCCAAAGTCCGGAGCATGCTCACGCTCATGATCAAGATGCAGTGTGAGTCGGCCCATCCGCTTGCGACCATCGAGGAGTGCTTGGATCAGGGTGGCGCAAACGCCGCGGAATACGACGAGCTGCCATCCTCGGCAGGCGGCACCTTCAAGCCGACCATGAAATACGCGATCAGCCAGTACTTCTCCATGCTTCGCGGCACCAACCGATTGCTCAAGGACGGCCGTTCGGCCGGCGGCAGCACCGACTGGGTCGGCGGCGGCATCGATGGCGACAAGGTCATCATCTCCGAGAAGCTCCTTGAGAAATGGTGCGACGCTGGCAACACCGTCGATCCCTGCGATCAGGCCGCCGCCAAGTTCTGGATCATGGGCACCCTGGCCAACGAAGCCGCCCACGTATTCCAGGTGCCAATGCCCCTGGACACGGTGCCCAACGACCGCAAGCGATGCGACGCCGAACGCGACAGCGATTTCATGACGCTCAAGTTCCTCAACGGCGTTGTCGATCGCATGAGCAAGGACAATGGCGATCCGCACACAAGCCTCGCGGGCATCGAGGGCGAAGGCCCCGCCGGCAAGCTGCTGGCCGATTGCCTCCGCAAGATGGGTGTCGATTCCCAAGCCGAGATCGCCGACACGCTCAAGAAGCTGAAAGACCGACGCGACTTCTATCAGGATCGCAAGGAGAACCTCTTTG
>JAJDDL010000175.1 GCA_029260335.1 Phycisphaerales bacterium
ATCACAATGACCAGCAATCGTGCGAACACAGAACCTCCCGGCACTATGTCGGCAGACGCAGCACCATCCCCGCACGAATCGCGTCGGGATCTTCGATCGAGTTCAGCTTCATGAGCTCGCCCATTCGCTTGGTCGTTCCCAACTGCTTAGAAGCTATCTCGCTCAATGTCTCGTTCTTGGCCACGACGTAGGTCTTCGAAGTCTCATTGGTAGGTTGGTTGGCCGGCTTGTTTGGCTGCTTGGACTCGCTAGTGGCCGGCGGCTTGGGCAGACCACGGGGGGGCAGGCCCATCGCGATCGCCTCGGGAATCCGCAGGCGAACACCCGTGCGAACCACACCGTTCTTGCCCACGCGATCGGCGTTCACCTTGGCCAGCTTCTGCCACACCGACCCCTTGCCGTAGTAGTACTTGGCAATCTCCCAGAGCGATTCGCCGTCGGCGACAATGTGGAACACAGGCTTGGCAGCGGGCGCAGGATCCGGGTTGTCTGGCTCGTTCCGGTCGGCCCGCAGATCGAGCGGACTCACACGGTCTTTCTCGCGCGTGTCGACCAACGGCAGAATCGTGAAGGGCCCGCCATTGAGTCCCCGCTCATGAGGGAGCAGTTCTCGCGCCGGTCCGCTCCGGGCGAACTCGTGAAACTCGGGGCTGCCGAGTAGGAACTCCTGCGGCGGCGGAACGGCCTGCTCGCCTTGATTTCGGTTCGCCAGTTCCCGGCTCGGCCCGGGGTCCTGGGCCTGCTCTTCGCGATTCTGTCGTCGATTGGGCCGCTGGCGTCGTTCGGGCGTCGTTGGACGCTCATAGTCCTGGCCATCGCCCACGATCTCGCGCACATGGACCGCCGGCTGGGTTTCCACCAGATCCGCGGGCGGAGATTGATAGCCAGAGGCGAAGTGGTCACTGATGAGGACCCCTACCGCCAACACGAGGGCAAAGCCCACGACCAATGCAAGCTTGGTATCGCGCGTCACATCGCTTCCTTGCGAAAAACCAAAGAACAAACCGTTATCGACCGCCCCGTCCTTGGGGCTCAAATCATCATACCCCCTCGGCTCAGGGAGTCATCGAACGCGCAGAATCCGACAGGCGGATTGCCCGCAAACGGGCAGAACGGCTCCGCCGGTTGTTGGCGATCTCCTCCTCGGTGGCCTTGGTGGCCCCCCTCGCAAGAGCCTTGGCCCGTCCCTGATCGCACAGATCCCGGAACGTGTGCTTCACCTGGCGATCTTCCAACGAATGGAACGCGATGATCGCGATCCGAGCCTCGCCAGCGAGCCAAGGCTTGGACCCGCTCTTGGACCCACTTGAGATACCCGCTGCCTTGACCGAGCTCAAGAGCGATCGCAGACTGCCAAGTTCGTCGTTGACCGCGATCCGTAGGGCCTGGAACGTCCGGGTCGCCGGATCGATCCGAGACGGCTTACCACCCATGCATCCACGGACAATCGAAGCGAGCTGCGCGGTCGTCTCGATGGGATTCGCTTCCCGCCTTTCGACGATCCGCCGGGCGATTCGCCGGGACGCTCGCTCCTCGCCCAGCTCATACAGAATCGACGCAAGCTCGGCTTCGCTCAACTCATTGACAAGCGTGCTCGCGGGGACGCCCGAGCCCCGGTCGTATCGCATGTCGAGCGGGCCATCTCGCGAAAAACTGAACCCGCGCTGGGCGTCGTCGACCTGATCGGACGCGAAGCCGAGGTCCGCAAGTAGCATGTCCGCGACGATGGCTTGATCTCGGAGTTTCTGGGGGAGGGCTGCGAACGTGCCGTGGACGGGGACTATCCGCGGGCAATCCGCCGCCCGATCATCGCACACCGCTCGGATCCGATCCTCGGCAAGTCGCAGGTGAGCCTCGTCCAGATCGTTGATGACCACCGTTCCCGAAGAGCCCAGACGGCTGGCGATCTCGCTCGCATGCCCGCCGAGGCCTGCGGTGGCGTCCACGTAGATCTCGCCCGGACTAGGCGCAAGCAGATCGAGGACCTCTTTCGGCAGAACCGGAAGATGCTCAGGGAGACCGCCGGGCACGTCGATAGAATCGGAACTATGTACCATCGCCTGATTATGGCCCTGTCGATCGGCTTTCTCTGGCTCCTGGCCGGCTGTGCCCCGATCTCGTTCAATCTGAGCCTCGGCTCATCCGACGGTGAGTTGGAGGCAACCGAGGCACTCAACGACGCCCCGGGCGAAGACCAGAAGGTCGTCATGATCGACCTGCGGGGAATGATCGCTGACAACCGCTCCCAGCGATTGCTGGGCCAGGGCCCCAACCCGGTCGACTCGGTGCTCGCACGCTTCGCGATGGCCGAGGCCGATAGCGAGGTCGTGGGCGTCATCTTGCGGATCAACTCCCCGGGCGGCACCGTCACCGCGAGCGACATCATCCATCGCGAGATCGTCCGCTTCCGACAAGAAACCGGTAAGCCCGTGATCGCAAGCTTCGGCGAGGTCGCGGCGTCCGGCGGCTACTACGTCGCACTGGCCTGCGATGCGATCCTGACCGAGCCCACAACGATCACCGGCTCCATTGGCGTGATCATCCCGACGATCAATGTCAGCGAGGGCCTGAATCGCATCGGCGTGCACTCGCGAGCGATCAAGTCCGGGCCAAATAAGGACCTCGCCAACCCGCTCGAACCGGTGCGCGAAGGGCAACTGCAAGTGCTGCAGGCCATGGTGGATGAGATGTACGCACGATTCGTAGGACTCGTCGACGAGCGCAGAACCGGCTTGAGCGTCGGATCGCGCGATGAGGCGATCGATGGCCGGGTGATGACCGGCGCTCGCGCTGTGGAGATCGGCCTGGCCGATCAGGTTGGAGGCGTCCGGGATGCGCATGACCTCGTGCTTGAACGAGCGGGCATCGAACGTGCCGCGTTGATCAAGTATCGCTCGCGCGGCGCGGTCACTCGCACACCCTACGCGTCGACAGAGTTGCCCTTGCCCCAAGCGCAGGACCGACCGCTGATCGATCTGGGCTTAGATCGATTATCGCTCGAACCGGGGTTGGCGTATTACGTCTGGGTGCCCTGAGGACTGAGCAAAGCAATCGGTGCCGTGGTGTGAGCAGGCCTTGCGACGAACGCCACATTTCCGTGCAATGAACGGACACTCTCCAGGGCCTCGGCCTTCGCGTGGCCTTCACTTGAAGACTCGCTCAGCCACGGCACCGTCTGCGGCCGTCACGCCATGCGGACAAGCGTCTGACGCTCGGAGTCATGCAACTCCGCATCCATGTCATGGAGCCAGCGATTGGCGTCCTGCCAATAGCCCGCCGTGGGCTTAATTTCGGGATTCCTGGTCGCCCAATACCGATTGAACCGGACCATCGCAAGCTCCCGCACGAGCTTGGCGACCATCGACGCCAGCGCCACCGGCAGATGCTTGCGCTCGCCCTCAGGTAAGAACTGCACACCAAACTCGCCCGCGGCGTACCGGCTGCAACGCGCCGACTCTTCGAGCGACCGCGTTTCGGTCCCCGTCGCGCTCGCGACCAAATCTGCATACCGCATCCGCCCGCTCAACCGATCACAGATCACCCGCGCTGGATTGCCCTCGGCCAGATGGGCGACGCGTTCCAGGTGCGCCCGCACAGCGCCGCAAACCACATCGGCCTTGTTGCGTCGGTCGCGAAGCTCGGCGTTGAACGACGACTCCCCAATCGTGACACAACGCAAAGCCAACAGCTCGACCCCCGCGCTCGCCATCGCATTGCGAAGCATCGCCGCGTCCAGTCGCAGCGCGTTGCAATCACCAGCAAGCGGCAGCGCGGTGCAGTCGGTGTCGTACCAGTCGTGGGGTTCGAGCGCAACCGCGAGTCGGTCAAACAGATCTGTGTCTGTGATTGGCATCTCCGCCGACGCCCCAAGCATCGCAAGCACACCCCGTTCCAGGTGAATGAGCGGGTGGCTCCTCTTGAGCTGATTGGACAGTTTCAAGACCTTTGAATCCGCGAAGGGAATGCGCCCCTTGCGCTCCTTGATGGATCGCGACACCGCCGAGGAAAGCAGTCCCCACAGGTCAGGCGCAGGATCGCCCGCCTGCCAATCTCGAACCCGAAACACGCTCAGCCCAACGCACAACGGCCCCAGCCTCGGGCCGTAGCCCGCCTCGTCAATCCCCGCGTAAATCAGCCCTTCGCTCATTGCCGGCAAGTGTACTGCCGCTGCAATATCGACAGCCGCCGCTGTGGGTTTCCCGAGTCCGAGGCCTTATCGGAGCGAAATCGGCCCCCGATGGGCCTAACAAGCAAGACACCCACGCAGGACTCACTACACTCGGGGCCATCAGTTCAAGGAGGCCTTATTCATGCTCACCGGATCGATCGAAGTTTCTCGGCTCACCCTCGCGGCGACCCTTCTTACAGCCTCGGGGCTCGCGATGGCCGGCGGTCCCGGCATTGAAGCCGAATCCACCACCGCGGCACCCGACCAATCTAGCCAAATCCGATTGCTCGCCGGCGAGTTCGATCCGTTGACCGATCGCGTCCCGGTGTCCGCTTCGGTGGATGCCGCCGGTTCCGGTTCATTAGCGATCATCCAGCTTTCTGGACCAACCGGCCCCAACACGCACGAGCAACTGCGCAAGCTCGGCGCCTCGGGCCTGCGATACCTGCCCGATGGCGCCTTCGTCGGACAAGTCGATGCCGGGGCCCGCGCTCGGCTGCAAGCCTCGAAGCTGGTTCGGTGGGTTGGCGACTACAAGGCGTCCTATCGGGTGCCCCCGGAAATCCTGCGCGCGCTGGAGCTGAACCCCGGCGCGATGGCCGCCCAGCGATACAACATCTTGCTTCGTGAGCGAGGCGGAGTCCAAGCCGGGCTCGGTGCACGAATCCAGGCACTCGGCGGCTCACTCGACACAAACACGCCCGCCGGTCGCGTCTTTGTCGCGACACTCACCGGCCAGCAGCTCGCGGCGGTGATTCGCGACGATGCCGTGCTCTTCGTCGACCAGTGGTCTGAGCCCCAGAACGACATGGATAACGCCCGCGAGCTCTCGGGCGCGAACTACGTCGAAGCGATGGGAGGCTACACCGGTGAAGGCGTTCGCGGCGAAGTCTTCGATGGCGGCCTGCGCGTCCAGCACAACGACTTTCAAACCCACCCGCCCATCCTCCACACCGCCAATATCGGCAGTCAGTTCCATGGCACGTCGGTCTTTGGCATCGTCTTCGGCGATGGACTCATCGACCCGCGCGGCCGGGGCGTCATGCCCGATGCCCAGGGCATCTTCGCCGACAATGGCCAGTTCTCAGATCGCTTTGCGCACACCGCCGAGTTGCTCCAGCCGCCGTATGAAGCGGTCTTCCAGACCGCGAGTTGGGGCTCCAACCGCACACGTTCGTACACGAATGCATCAGCCCAGATGGACGACATTATCTTCCAGCTCGATATCACGCACCTCCAGAGCCAGTCCAATGCGGGCAACCAGGACTCGCGGCCCCAGGCGTGGGCGAAGAACATCGTGTCTGTCGGCGGCGTACGCCACCGCGATACATCCATGCTCGATGACGACGCCTGGTCCTTTGGTGGCAGCACCGGCCCGACCGCCGAGGGACGTATCAAGCCCGACCTGACTCACTTTTACGACGCGACCTGGACGACCGATGCGTCCAGCAACAGTTCGTACGACGACTTCGGCGGCACGAGTGGCGCAACGCCCGTCACCGCCGGATTCTTTGGGCTGATGTTCCAGATGTGGTCCGACGGCATCTTCGGCAACTCGGTCTCGGGCGGCACGGTTTTCGAAGAACGGCCGCACGCCTCGACGGCTAAGGCCCTCATGATCAACGCCGCCTCGGCGTATCAGTTCGACGGCTCATGGTCGGATTTCGCACGGTACCGCCAGGGCTGGGGGCTGGCAGATGTCCGCACACTCTTTGATAGACGCGACAGCACGTTCGCCGTCGATGAAGCCGATCCGATCGAACCGGGCAAAGCCAATGCCTATTCGCTCGAGGTCTTGCCGGGTGAACAGAGCCTGCGCGCAACGATGGTGTTCAGCGATCCCCCCGGCAACCCCGCCAGCCTCATCGCGGCAGTAAACGATCTCTCACTCAAGGTCACAAGCCCCGAAGGCCAGTCCTACTGGGGCAACTTCGGCCTGCTCGACAACGCCTTCTCAATGCCCGGAGGCTCGGCCAACACCATCGACACGGTCGAGAATGTCTTCATCGCCAATCCCACGGCGGGCGTTTGGACTATCGAAGTCATCGCGTCTGCGATCAACGAGGACGGCCACACCGAAACCCCCGAACTCGACGCCGACTACGCGTTGATTGTCTCGGGCGTGCTGGCGTCACCTCGAAGCGACGTCGTGATTCGATTCCCCCAGGGCCAGCCCGATGCTATCGACGCCGGGCGAGTCACGCCCTTCGGCGTGGACGTGATCGCTCCGATCGCGCCGGCCGAGGCGAGGCTCCACGTGCTCGATGGTCAGGGCAACGAGCAGACATTCTCGCTCACCCTTGGATCCGTTGATGGCGATGTGCACACGTACTCGGGCGCTATGCCCGCCGCGTTCTGCAAGGACGGCTCGGTGAACTTCTGGATCGAAGCCGACGTGGACAACACCACCTGGACTCTGCCGACATTCGCGCCGCAATCGGTGTTCTCAGCGAGTGTCCTGAGCGAGCGGGTTGTCCTGGTGGACAACTTCGACGCCCAGGGCGATTGGACGGTCGTGAATGAGAATCTCACCGACGGCGAATGGGGCTGGGGCGAGCCTCGCTTCGGCGGCCAGCGCAACGATCCGCCGACCGATTTCGATGGCAACGAGCGGTGCTTCCTCACAGGCGTTACGCGCCTGGGCCAGGACGTCGACGACGGGCCCACCATGCTCTTGTCACCCATGCTTGATCTGGACGGGATGATCGATCCCTCGATCTCATTCGCCGCATGGCTCGCCGACAGTCGCGCAGGCCACACGGGCGGCGCACCCATCGTCGTCGAGATCTCCTTTGATGGTGGCGGGCAATGGCTGTCGGTCGATGAGATTCGATCCAGCTTCGTCTGGCGCCAACACGCCTACCGCGTCCGAGACTTCGGCGAGCCCACCTCTCAGACGCAGATGCGATTCAGCGTATCGGACACACCAAACAACTCGAATATGGAAGCCGGGATCGACACGTTCGCGATCGTCGATCGGTTCTGCAATACATGCCCGGCAGACCTCGACGGCAACGGGACGCTCGA
>JAJDDL010000176.1 GCA_029260335.1 Phycisphaerales bacterium
GCGAGTTCGAGATTGGCCTGACGATCCTCCAGATCGCCAACGCCAACGGGCTCAATATCCCCCAGTACTGCTATCACGACGGGCTGAGCATCGTCGCCAACTGCCGGATATGCCTCGCCGAGATCCATGCGCCCGATGCGCGGGCCGATGGCAAGATCGTGCCGATGATGGGCGGCAAGCTCATGCCGACGTGCCAGACGACCGCGAGCGAGGGCATGGTGGTCTTCACCGAGAGCCCCAAGGCGATCGCGAATCAAAAAGCGGTGATGGAGTACCTGCTCATCAACCACCCGCTGGATTGCCCGGTGTGCGACCAGGCCGGCGAGTGCTTCCTCCAGGACTACAGCTACGAGCACGGCCGCGGCGTGAGCCGCTTTGAAGAGACCAAGGTCAAGAATCCCAAGAAGGACCTTGGGCCGAACGTCTATCTGTACTCGGATCGGTGCATCATGTGCACCCGATGCGTGCGGTTCACGCGAGAGGTCTCGGGCACTGCCGAGTTGCTCGTCGGCGGGCGGGGCAACAAGGAAGAGATCGACGTGTTCCCCGGCGTGCCCCTGGACAACGAGCTCAGCGCGAACGTGATCGATCTGTGCCCGGTCGGGGCGCTGCTCGACAAGGACTTCTTGTTTGCCCAGCGGGTGTGGTTTCTAAAGGCGACGCCGAGTATCGACGGCATCACCGCCAGCGGCGACAACCTCTGGATCGAGCACAACGAGGGCAAGATCTACCGGATCAAGCCTCGCGAGAACCTGGCGGTCAATCGCTGGTGGATCACCGATGAGGTGCGGTATGGCTGGGACCATGTGCACTCTGACAAACGACTGACGACCCCGATGCGACGCGAGTTTGGCGCGCTGGTGCCGTGCGATGACGACTCGGCGTATGCCGATGCCCTCGATGGGCTCAAGACTGCCGCGGCGGACGGTAAGCGGATCGCGCTGGTCGTGAGCCCGATGCTGAGCTGCGAGGACGCGTACTTGCTTGCCAAGCTCGCTCTCGCGATCGACCCACAGGCGGCCTTCGCGGTCGGGCCCGTGCCCATGCGAGGCGAAGACAAGGTGTTTCCGCCCGGCGTGGATGAGAACGATCCCAAGGCGTTCAAGCTCTACGCAGAGAAGGCGCCAAACGCTCGCGGCGTGCGTCGCGTGCTCGGCGCGATGGGCAAGGTCCAGGAGTTCGACGAGCTGCTCGCATCGCTCGGCAACGTCGGCGGCGTGATCCTCACGGGCAACTACCCGAGCGAGTGGGCCCCGGCCGACCTCGACTCCGCCCTCGACGCCCGATTCGTGGTGCTCATCGACACCTTGCAAGGCAAGCTGCTCGATCGCGCGAACGTTGTCTTGCCGGGCGCCGTGTGGGCAGAGAAGGCCGGTACGTTCGAGAACGCTCGCGGCATGCTCCAAGCATTCGAACAAGCAATCCCCGGCCCCGAACTCGCCAAGAGCGAGGGCCAGATCGCGTTGGACCTGCTCGTGGATCTGGGTGAGATCGAGGCGAACACCGAGCCTTACGCGGGGTACAGCGTCGTGGACGACGGGCCGGGCCAGGTGCCGACGGCGGTCGAGGTGCGGTTTGGCAAGACCAAGCTGTTCAATGCCGCGGATGTGCGGCAGGAGATGGCGGACGCGGACTCGGCGCTGGGCGTGTTTTTAACGGATGTTGCGATGGTGGTGGCATCTGAGGCGCGGGATGGGGATATGGAAGTTGTTGAGCTCTAAGCCTCCCGCGCGACACCCCCTGAGTCTGTCGCATTTCGCCCGCGTGTGAGACTTAATGTCTTGCTCACCGAGAGAATCGCCCGCGTCAGCGTGTGGCCGATGCGGGCGGGAGGAAGAAGAGATCTGGATTGGCTCGGCCTCGGGTCCTCTCGGCGTCCGGGCCTCTCTAGAAGAACGAACTTGAGCGAGATCACTCACGCAACGGTGAGAATTTTCAAGCCGAATCCGCATGCAATGCCGCCTGGGCTCGTGCGTTTGCCCCCCAGACTCGGCGGGACGGATCGAGCCCGCGGGAATACGCGATTGCAGATCCTCATGGATCGATGATGTGTGAAAGGACGCGCGATGGGAGTGCGCACATTACTTTGTACGTTGGCGTTAGCTGGCGTTTCTCAGGCTCAAGGGGCGGTCGCTTCTGATGGGGTCCAGCCCGATCGGGATCAGCCGGCCGGAGCGATACGCGAGAGGACACAAGGCCAGGCCGGGCGTCAAGGAAGCCCGACGCCGCCCAGGCAGGGATCCGTTGGCAGGCGGCAGGCACCCGATCAGGCTCAGAACGGCGCGAACTCGCAGCGGCAGGGATCGATCGGCCGGAGGCCGGCACCGCCGGCTCAGGCCCGAGGCGGTTTCGGCATGACCCGTCAAGGACCGGGCGGCCCACCGAATCAGCGCAGCGCCCGCAGCGGCGGACGCCAGCAACAACGTGGCGCGATTGGCCAACGTCGCGCACCGAGACAAGCCCAGCAGGGTCAAGCCCAAGGCCAGCGTCGAGCGGCACGACCGAACGCCAGACGTTTCTTGCGTACACATCCGGAACTCGCACGCCGAATCATGCGTCAACGGATGAGCCAACGCAGTCAGGGCTGGAGCGGTCGTGGTCGGGCTCAAGGCGGCCAGCAGCGCTTTGGCCAGGGCCACCAGCAGTTCGAGCAGGGTCGGCGTTCGATGCAACAGCGCGGTCGTGCGATGCGCGGCGGCCAGCACCAAGGACGAAGCTTGCCCGGCGCTCGCGACCACAGCGCCCAAGGAAGAGGAACGGGCAGAGCCGCTCCTGCGCCTGAAGCGCAGCGGCGTGGTGGGCCCGATGCCGATCGGCGCCAGACCGACCGAGCCCCGACGGATCGCCAGGGCCAGGCCGGTCGCCGGCAGGGAGCGCCCGGGATGCAAGGACGTCCAGGAGGCCCCGGCGGTCGCGCAGCCCCCGAGGGCGGCCAGGATCGCCTGCCGGGTGCAGATCGTGCACCGCGTCAAGAGCGTTCGCCTCGTGAAGAGCGAGCGCCTCGCCAGAATCGCGATGGTGGGGAGATCTGAGCCCTCGCATCAGTTCTGACCCACGCAACAACGCCCCCGCCATTCGTTAGGCGAGGGCGTTGTTCTTTTGGGGGATCTCTGGCCAATCGCGAGCGCGGTCCGGACCGGGCTCGTCGCCGGGAGGAACCGCCTCTACCATCCCGGCCCGCAACCTGCGGGCTGGAGGCACGCATGGAAGCCGGGATCGTCGGATTGCCCAATGTCGGCAAAAGCACCTTGTTCAACGCCCTGACCAACGCGGGGGCGCTCGCTGCGAACTACCCGTTCGCGACGATCGAGCCCAACGTGGGGATCGTGCCGGTGCCTGACCCGCGGTTGGAACAGATCCATGAGCACATGGAGACCGAGAAGATCGTGCCGGCGGCGCTCAAACTGGTGGATATTGCCGGGCTCGTGCGGGGCGCGAGCAAGGGCGAGGGCAAGGGCAACGCGTTCCTGAGCCATATTCGCGATGTCGACGCGATCGTGCAGGTGGTCCGGTGCTTCGAGAAAGCCCCCGGCGGCGAGGACATCACCCATGTCGAGGGCAAGCTCGATCCGGTGCGCGATATCGACACGATCGAGACTGAACTGGTCTTAGCAGATCTGCAGACCGCCGAGAACGCCAGGCCCAAGGCCGAGCGGGCGGCGAGAGGCAAGGATCGCGATGCGCTCGCGCGTTTGGCGGCGCTCGATATCGTGCAGCCGCTTCTAGAGGAAGGTATTCCGGCCCGTAAGGCAGCAATCACCGATCCCGAAGCAATACGCGGCCTCAAGTTCCTGGGCTTCATCACCACCAAGCCGATTCTCTATATCGCAAACGTGGGCGATGATGATGTCAACGGCGAGGGGCCGCTGGCTTCGAAGGTTCGCGAGCACGCGAGCGGCGTGGGGAGCGAGGTCGTGCCGGTGTGTGCGCGGATCGAAGCCGAGCTCGCGGAGTTGGATGACGAAGACAAGCTCGAGATGCTCGCGGATATGGGCATGGATGAGCCGGCGCTCAACAAGCTGGCACGCTCGGCGTATCGCTTGCTCGGGCTCCAGAGTTTCTATACCGCTGGGCCCAAGGAGATCCGGGCCTGGACGATCCCCGAGGGGACCAAGGCGCCCCAAGCCGCGGGTGTGATCCACACGGACTTCGAGAAGGGGTTCATTCGCGTGGAGGCGTACGCGGTGGAGGATCTGCGCGAGTACAAGAGCGAGAAGGCGATCAAGGAAGCGGGCAAGATGCGCGTCGAGGGCAAGGACTACGCCATGCGCGACGCGGACGTGTGTCACTTCTTGTTTAATCGATAGGGCTCTTAGCCTCGGTCTACGAGCCCGACGCGCGAGCGAGGGAGGCTCGAAGCTTGATCGCATCCGACATCCCCACCTCGCTCGCGCGTCGGGCTCGTAAAAAAAGCCCGGCGAATGCCGGGCTTTTCTTTGGAGTTTCGAGGTCTATCGCTCGCGACCAACTAGTCGCGATTCACCATCATGTAGATCTTGTACAGAAGCATGAGGATCTCGAAGTAGAGCCACATGATCGAG
>JAJDDL010000177.1 GCA_029260335.1 Phycisphaerales bacterium
CCCTCGGCACCCTCGATGTACTTCATCATGAGGTGCGGTGGCGTGAACTGTCCGATCATGTCGCCCAATACCTTGTTCATGGCCTTGCGCGGGTTATCGCCGAGCTCGGCCTTGACCGCCGCGTCGTCTGCCATCTCCGAGCTCGCATAGAGCGTGCGATCGATGACATACAGGTCGAAGGATTCAAGCAGGCCGATGATCTCGGCGTTGTGCTTGCCCAATCGAACATTGCACGAGATCTTCTCTTCGCCCATGCCGGGCATCTCGACCGCCATGGTCACTTTGTCGGTGAGAGCCGGGGCTCTGGTGTAGGCCCGATCGACCTCGACCAGCAGCGCCTTGGCTGCCTTGACGGCCTCAGGGGACCGTCCCGGTTCTTCCTGGGCCAGAGCAGGCAAGGCCGTCATCAGCCCCCCTGCGAGGGCCGGAAGCCACATTCGTCTTTGCACGTACCGCTCCTTTCGGTGAATCTTGAGGTGGAGTGTATCAGATATAAGAGCCAGATCACAGACTCAGTTTCGGGCGGCGGAATGAGCAGAACCGCGACCGGACCGGCCTCGCTGACGCCCTCGATGGCCTGTGGGCCCCGATTACGTGGCTTGATCGCGACCAGGCCCGCTTCAGGCCCGGTGTCCGCTCAATCCAGACTCGATTTCCTTGACGAGCCGGTTTGCTTGCTTGGCGACCGCACTGATCCTCGCCGGGATGTCGGCCTTGGGAATCCCCTCAACTTCGGTGATCAAGCCCTTGAGTTCTGCGGACACCTTGATCGCCGCGGCGAGGGCGTTCTGGATGGGCTCGAGCCGAATGCTCGCGGCATCGGCCCGGAGCTCATTCGCCGCCGAACTCATCCTCGCCTTGACCGCGTCCAGCTTGTCGTTGCGGCGTTCGAGATCGGTGATCGCCAGTGAGGTCAGAAAGATCGTGATCTGATCGCTCACCCGGCGTGCCGCGTTGATCGCGCTCACCGGACAGCTCAGATTCGCCTTGTTCACGAACTCGCCCAGATCCTTCTGCACGGCACGGAGCGCATCGGCATCCGGAGCCGGAGTGGTCAGGATTGCTTGGGCCCTTCCCAGAAGCCGCTCGGCGAGGGCGATCCAATCGGCCGACGAGCTCTTGTTGATCTCCGTCCAGTCAATCATTGCTTCTCATTTCGGCATAAGACTCGAGCAGTTCGGTCGTGAGCTGCGCTAACACCGCGAAGCTCGGGGTTTGCATGGTTGTCGACGCGCGTGCGAGTGACTCGTGGGCCTCGCCCCAGGCTTGCACGGTTGCCGCGGCACTTCGGACGGCGTCTCGACGCGAATCGTGCTTGCGGATGATCGCGGCCTTTCGCTCGGTCATCTCTGCGTACCACTCCGCGGCGGCTTCTTGCTCGTAGAGCTTGTGCCACCCCTCAGCGATCACGCGCAGTTCCTCAAACTCCTCAGGATCGCTCGCGAGGGCGGCGGCATCCCGAGCCTTGGCCCGAGCGTCCGCGATCGAGTTCATCGCGGCAAGATCTCTGCGTTCGTTCGACTGGTATTCGGCCGCCAAGGCCAGTAGATCGTCATTTCGGTGATCGTTGATGAGCTGCTCGAGTACGGCGAAGTCGCTTGCAAGAATGCCCGCGAGATCCTCGACCGCCGGATTGACATGCTCAATCGCATCCGCGACACTCCGCGCCGCGTAGTCCTGTGCGAACACGCCGTAGCTTTTGACTAACGCATCGGTCAGAAGCTCCACGGCTGCAGAGCCCCCCGGATATGCGCTGCTGAAGGAACTCACCAGCGTGTTCGCTCCGTCAAGTACTTCCCTTGCGCTCTGCTCGCCGGACCGCCCCGCATCGACGACCTGCACCAATCCCGCGGCGTACGCCGACACCGCATCCAACGCGGCAATCCGGTGCGACCATGCCGTACGGAAATCGACTTCTAGCTCGGCCCACTTGTCATTCTCGACATCTTCTGCCGTCGCTCGCGTCTTGAGTTCATTGCCAATCTCGCGCCCGACCGAGCGAACCACGACATCGAGCGCATCGGTCGCAACTGCGAACGGCTTCACGTCGGGGGGCGTTTGACAGCCCGCAAGGCATGCACCTGCTAGACAAATCAGGAGCCCCCAGCCGGACACTCGCGAGCGTGTGAGCGCCGACTGAGTCCGGCGCATTGATCGATCGGTTTCCACTTGTTGATCATTCATTCGCATATCAGTCCTCTGGCGTGATCCCGTGTGCTCTCAGTTCGTGAAAGACGCGTGCGCGGGAGACTCGGTTCGAGTCGTACTCGATGCGCAGAACCTCTGCCTCGGCATCCACCAACACCCGGATCACCCCCGTGAGCCCCTCGATCGCCTCGGCAATCGCTTTTCCCTCGGCCGTGAGCGCGTCGTTTTCAAACAGCCGAGCAAGCGCGAGCACGATCAGCTTTGGAATAGGCGAGATCTTCGGGAGCCTCGGGGGAATGAGAGCATCGAACGCCGCGAACATGCGCTCGGCGATCCCCGCGATGAGCCTCTCCCCCGACTTGAGGAACATGCCTATGAGCAGCGCGACCAGCGGCAGCAGGAAGAACCGGTCCGAGGCGTACGACCGAAGAAGAAAGAACAAGACGAGATTGAAGATGACCGCTTCGCCGAGTCGAAACCAAAGCCCGCCCCAGAACAGGCTCGCATCGAACGGCTCGCGCTCAGGATCCTCGATGCGTCGCCACATCGAGTTGGCAAAGTAGAACAACGCACCGAGAATCGCGACGAGCGTGGAGACCGCGAGCAAGGTGATGATCACGACCGCGTCTTGCAGGCTGTCGCCGAAGATCCCACCCAATCGGGCGGCGATATCCGACGAGGACTCTGCCATCTCCTCAAGCAGCCCGGCGTCGAACTCATCGCCGTCCAGTTCAGAGGCCCCTCCCTCGCCGGGGAACGAGGCCCTGGAGAGTGCCGCGAGACTCGCCGAGCAGAGGATTGCATCGACAAAGAGGACAAACCCGATGCCGACAAGGAACTTGCCATACAGGTGCCGGCTTCGTTCGGGCTCTTCTACCTCACGATCTATCTCGTCAATGACCACGATCATGGGCCTTGCGTAGAAGTAGGAGGCAACGAAGAGGGCTGCTGAGACTACAAAGAGCACGATCGTGGTGACGACACCGATCGCTGGCGATTCCAGAAGACGAGGGAGCAATCCAAAGCCAATCGCAACTGCACCCGCGATGACGGCGAGCACGCCGAGCAATCCTGTCGCAAGCAGACCATCCATCTGAATGCGAGGAGGATCTTGATGTTCATCTGACGCTTGCTTTGCCATGTTGCACCGTGGTTCTGTTCAGTTCTCAGTCGTGATCCGATAGCGGCGGTCGAGCGTCGCCCGAACACTGACCGTGCCGTCCCATCCGGTCCCATAGATTCGATCGCGAATCCGATGCGGCTTAAACCGCCGGGCCCCCTCGGCGACCATGACGGCCTGCGGGCGGCTTCTCCTCCCGGCGATGTTGTCCTCCAACATCTCGATGACATGCAGGCGAGGGTGCCCGTACCCGAACGTCGTGAAAGGCCTGGCCGAGCCGTCCGGGCGGCGACCGAAGTCCCACTTGCCGACCGAGCAAACAGCCGCGTGCGGCGTCATGGCCTGCATGAGCGAGATCGTCGTTCCATTGTGGGACCCGTGATGGCCGACCTGGTACAGATCGACATCGAGCGTGTCGAAGCCGTCGTAGTAATCGACCATCGTTTCTATCGCGGCTTCCTCGAGATCTCCGGTAAACAGGAACGACGATTCACCAAAGTCGACGCGGATCGAGAGGCTGTGGTTGTTGTCGTTGCTGAACTCGCCGGGCGACCAGCCCGGATTCTCTGCTAACCCTCCCGAGAGCACGCGAATCATCGGATCGCAGTCGCTGCATTCCACCGAGTCAATGAACTCATCACGCAGGCCATTGCGATGTGGCAACTCCGTGACCTCGGAGTCGGCAATCTGTCTGACACGAACCTCGCTTCGACCTTCCTGAGACTCTCTGATGAGCCATCGCTGGTCGCCGCCGCCGCTGAGACTCTCCACCCGGCCGTTGTCGACGTAGTTCACAATGTTGAAGTTCTCGGCTACATCCCGCAACGCGCGCGTGTGGTCGATGTGCGCATGGGTAATGAAGACCGTGTTGAGAGTCCGCTCCAGATCCGACCGGCGATCGAAGAAATCCTCCAAGAACGCAACCAGCTCGGCCTCTCGGTCCTGTTGGGTGCCCGCGTCAATCAGCACCGCTCCGCACGGGAACTCCAGCAGCGTCGCATCGGCCTGTCCCACGTCAATGAAATGAGCTCGCATGATCTGAGCCCCGGCGGGCGCAGCCGACAGGACAACAACTGCCCAGGCTGTCTGCAGAACTTGGCACAATCGACCTCGCCATTCGTGCACCGACGGCACCTCCTCCAGACGATCTCAAGAACCACGCCCACGGACTGGGCACCAGTTAGAGACGCCCGAGATGGCACGGGTGTGATTCCGAACGGAGAGATTCGACGCGAATTCGTGCCCCCCCCCCCAAAAGGGGGCTCGATCCTTCTGTTCCGAGTGGGGCGATCGCCCTAATTGTCGCGCAAAAACTGCGGATGACTCACGGAATCTCGAAGCGTGCCACTTCCATGAGGCGCCGGTAGTCCGCGGCCAATCCCACGCCCCATTGAGCATCAATCTGGCTCGCATTTGCAGCGACCACACTCTCGATCTCAAGCGACGTAGCGATGATCTCGGGGCTTGGCGAACCGCCTGATCCGTTCAAGAGAATGGCGGTGGCCAATCCGCCATACGTCCCGTCCAACTCAAGATCGTCGAAATCCCTGCAATCTCCGCCATGCAGGATGTAGAGATAGCACAAGAGGTCTTCAAGGATCCTGAGCCATTCTTCATCATCGTAATCATCGTCATCGGTGTCAGCACTGCGTACGTCGATGGCCGGGCCGGTCGGGTCCGTCGTGGGAATCAGCCGAGCGTCGGCCACCCCAGCAAACCCCACTACCATCCCCAGAGCCCCGATTTTAACCATCCAGGCCTTCCACCGGCCCCCTTGACCCCAGGCCCCTTGGAGCTCCGAAACTTGGTGCTGTGCGTATGATTCTTCGAGCCTATTCGCCGACATGGTGTCCTCCTTGGTGAATATCTGATCGCCAGGGGGACGAGGATTCTGATTGGCGCGTGACGAGAAGTGCCGGATTTACTTTGCAATTCGGACTCGGAGGGCAAGTTTGCAGATCGAGCGGTGGCCAATACCTCACCGCCAGGGCCTGAGAGCCGGTCTGCTTTGCCCGATGTAAATACGCGGGCCATTGATCTCATAGCTCGAATGCAGGATGGCGATCGCGAGGCGGCCGCCCTGTTCATGATCCAGTATGGCGGGAAGGTCCGTCGACGAATCCGTCGACGGCTCAATAGAGTCGTCAGGCGCATCTATGACTCCCAGGATCTGCTTTCCACCGTCAGTCGGCGGCTTGATCTCTATGTCCAGTCGGGGCGGCTCACGGCCAAGACAGAAGAAGAGCTCTGGTCATTCCTCTATCGCGTCGTGGAGAATGCATTCATCGACAAGAGTCGGGCCTACGACCGCCAGCGAAGGAGTGAGAATCCCGAATCTGAGATCGCTCGAGGCGCCAGTGCTCTCAGAGACAATCAGGGGTCGGATCTGCCAGGGGGACTCGAGCACGAGGGAACCCTGATCCGAGACTGTCTTGGAAACCTCGCCGACCCGGCCGACCAGGAGATCCTGAATCTCTGGCTCCGAGGGACGCCGCTGGGAGTGATCGCGGATTTGCTAGGCGTGCCGCCGGCGCGGCTCCGGAAGCGTTGGCAACGAATTCGAGGTGGGCTGCGGCAAACGATTGATCAGGAACACCAAGCGAGTGGGGCATGACCGAGTTTGCAGGCCTCGGACGAAACGAGCGGGAAGCGATACTGAGCGGCTCCTCGAAGGGCGTGTCGGTCCTTGCGTCTTTGTGCTCTCGGCTCAGCGATGATGAACTCGCCGAGATGATCGAACGCCACGCCGAAGCACGTCTTGGGCATCGCCTTCCGGTCTCCCTGGACATGTACTTGGATCGCATTCCGATGCTCACGGCCCGGCCGAACTCGCTTGACGCTGCGCTGGAAGCAACCATGCGGTCCCTTTCAGAGTCCAGCGCGATCCCCGGGCGAGTGATAGAGAATCTGGTCAGTCAGTATCCGGGTCTCAAGGATGCGATCATCGAGTCCGCGTCCCTCACAAACACGGTGCTCTCGGCCAGTGCACTCGAGCAAGAGTTTCAACGATTCTCTAGCGGCGAGCTTCCCCGAGACTTTGGGGTGCCCTCGGCCGACGGCACTAGCCGCTATCAACTCAAGCGCGTGCTCGGCGCCGGGGCCTCCGGGCAGGTCTTTCTCGCCGTGGATAGGCAGTTGTCTGACGATGAGCACGAGGCGATGGTCGCCATCAAGGTGTTTCGCGGCACGACCGTGGATGAGCGTGCCCAACACGCGTTGCTTGATGAGGCCCTCAAAATGCGAAGGGTCGAACACCCCAATGTCGTGGGTGTGTTGGATGCCGGCAGCGTGCCCGACGAGGGGGCATACATCGTTGCGGAGTATGCCTCCGGGGGAACGCTCGATCAACGCTTGCACGCAACTGAGGACGTCATGCCCCGCCGCCAAGCGGTCGAAATCATGCGCCGAGTTGCGCTGGGCCTCCATGCGATGCACAACGCTGGAGTGCTGCACTGTGATCTCAAGCCCTCCAACATCGTGCTGAGCGAAGCCGGGGAACCCAAGATCGGCGACTTTGGCATAGCCGTGCGGCTGCACGATGCACACTCGCAGTTCGACGCGCGAGACGGTGAGCCCATGGGCAATATCGCGTTCATGGCTCCCGAGCGATATCAGATGACCTCCACCTCACTCACCATACAGGCCGATCTGTATTCACTGGGTGGGCTGCTCTATCACCTGCTCACCGGAGCACTGCCGAATGGTGCAACGCTCGAGTCGGCCCGCGCATTCCTGGCCAGCGATGCGGAGCATGATGATCTCCTCCCACCACTTGCCAACTATGCGGGCCTCGATCGAGATCTCGCGGCGATTTGCAAACGCTCGATGGCCAGAAACGCCAGCGAGCGGCACGAATCGGCAGCGGCGTTTGCCGATGACCTCCGCGATTGGCTGGAGTTGCGTCCGATCCACTGGATGAAGCCTGGGCCGATCCGTCGAACGCGCATGTGGATTCGGCGTCGCCCCGCGCTGGCGGCAACATTGAGCGTGGCAACGATCATCGCGATCAGCGCCTTGGTCTTTGCCAAGAACGCGGCCGATGAGCGAAGACAGAGCCTCATGCAGGCGCAGATTGACGACGCGGTCCAGTCACTGCGCGACGAAGCCATGCGACGAGGCATCTTGAACTCCGTGAACACACTGCGCCAAGCCGCGAGAAACAGAGATAAGACTCGCATCCTGCCATCCTTGCGAGTGCTGGAATCTCTTTATGGGTATGCCTATCTCGACGCCTATGGGGTGAAGTTCTTCTGGGAGTTGCAGGTTCCGCATTTTCGCGCCATTGTCGCGAATGCCGAAGAGGACTGGGGCCCGCACGATTTTCGCACGCTCCTTTGGGAACTCGGCCTGGGCATGGCCCTGTTCCGCTCAGATGCGTTCGCCGAAGCCAGTAACGTACTGGCGAACAATGAGGCCGCATGGCAACAGCACTTTGAGTTCGACGACGCATGGGTCAGAACGGTCGGACGAGTGCGCACCGCGGCCTCTGCCCGGGAGATCCTCACCCGCGCCGCCGAACG
>JAJDDL010000178.1 GCA_029260335.1 Phycisphaerales bacterium
GCCCAGGCTTGCGCCAGGGCCTCTTTTGCTGCTCGCGTTCGCTTGAATCAGAGCGGGCTGCGCTTTGGCTCGCCGTCGCGTCTGGGGTATATCCGGGGTGTGGCGCTCTGTTTGGTGAGGCACACGATCTTGCCGGTGGGCGTGTCGAACGTGCCCGCGTGCACGGCGCGGAACTCTCTGAGGGCTTTCTCGGCCTCGGCGAGTTCGTCCGCGGCTCGCTCACCCTTGACGAGCAAGATCAAGCCGTGCTGTTTGACTAGCGGGACCGTGAGTTCGCTTGCGACGCGAATGGGACCGAGCGCTCGCGCGATAGCCGCGTCATATGCCTCGCGATGCCCCTCCTCGCTCGGCGAGCCTCGCATCTGGCCGGCCTGCTCTGCACGTTGCTGTAAGACGCGTGCGTTTGGGATCTGCAGTTGATCGATCGCGAGTTGGATGAACTCGGCCTTTTTGCCCGTGGCCTCGAGGAGCGTGAACTCGAATGAGGGCATGGAGATTGCCAGGGGCAGGCTTGGCAGGCCGCCGCCTGCGCCGACGTCGATCACGCGTGAGCCTTCGGGCAACTCAGCGAGCAACGCGATAAGCGTGAGCGAATCGAAGATGTGGCGTATCCATGCCTGATCCGCGTCGCGTATCGCGGTGAGGTTCACGCGTTCGTTGGCGACGAGCAAGAGCGCAAGGAATCGACCGAGTTTCTCCACTTCGCCCTCGTCGAATGCGATGCCATTTTCCTCTGCGAGTTTGAGAAACTCATCGGTTGGCTCGATCGCTTGCGGGCTCGGGAGGTCCGCGAAGACCGATGCGCGTTCTTCCTTGTCTGGGCTCGGGTTCTTGCTCATTGATCAAACTCGAAGGAGTTGCGGTAGGGCGGGAGCGGGCGGTGGACGCCCACAGAGAGCACGAGTGCGGTCATCAACCAGCACGCGATGATGCTCGAACCACCATAGCTCACAAAGGGGAGCGTAATGCCCACGATCGGGAATATGCCGATCGTCATGCCGATATTGATGATGGCCTGGGTGGCAATGAAGGCACTCACCCCGACCACGACCAGGCGTGCGAATGGGTCGCGCGTCATCGCCGCGGACCCGGCCGCTCCGATCATCCACAGCAGATAGAGCCCCGCGACGGCGAGCCCGCCGAGCATGCCGAATCTGGAAACAATGACCGCGAAGATCATGTCGTTGTGAGCCTCGGGCAGCCTGTTGTATCGCACGAGGCTCCGGGTCTGGGCGTCGGAGGTGCCGGTCAGCCCGCCGGCGCCGGTGAGGGTTTGGGCTGCGTAGGACTGGAAGTTGATGTCTCGCGCCGTGGTCGTGTCGCCCTCGATCTGGCGCCACATCGCGACGAGGCGTTGCTTTTGGTGCGGGCGGAGCATGGGGTAGCTCGCCGGCGCCGCGAGCGCGGCGACGACAACGATGATCGCCAGATGTCTGATCCGCGCGCCGGCGGCGAGCAGCATCGCAAACAGCGATGGGATGAACAGGGCCGCGGTGCCCAGATCGGGCTGGATGGTGATGAGTCCGACGGGGATAGCGGTGATGAGGCCCAGGGGCACGAGGCCCCAGAACTTGCGGTGCTTGTCGCGATAGCGCAGGTATCGCGCGATCAAGAGCACGTACGCGATCTTGGCGATCTCGCTTGGTTGGAAGAGAAAGAAGTTGAGGTTGATCCATCCCCGCGTGCCGTTGCGCGGCGAGACAATGGAACTGGGAACCATCGGCAGCAACAGAAACACGAGCAACGCGAGCATGAGCAGCATTGCCGGCAACGCCAGGTAGACGCTAAATCGATAGTGCGGCACGGCGACGAGCAAGGTCATCGCAATCGCGCCGCTCACGATGATCGCCTGCTTCATGGCGGGCGCTGAGAGCGCGAGAATGTCTTGAGCCTCGGGACGCTCGGCAAGATCGATCGCATAGACCCCCAGGAGCGAGAGACACGCGGCGCTGAACAGGCAGAGCCACGCGGGGGTGAGTGCGCGCAGGGAATCGAGCACGCCGAATCGCGCGCTGGTCGTGCCTTTCACCATGAACGCGAGGTCATCCAGGATCACTGGGCAGGTATCCCTCCTCAACGAGCGTGCGGGCGATCTGGTTGCAAATCGGGCCGGAGACCTTTGCGCCGCTCCCGGCGTATTCCATGAGCACGGCGATCGCGTAGCGCGGCTCGCCCTCGCCTATGAGCACGACAAACCAGGAATGGTCGCCGCTGCGCAGGATCGGCTCGTGATCGTCGCGTTTCCCGTTGGGCTTACCGTCCGCCTCGGGGAGGTCTTTGAAGAGCGGGGACGCGGCGGCGGTGCCGGTCTTGCCCCAGACGGTGATGCGTTTCGGCAGGTCAAAGATCTTTGATTCGGAACGATCGCCAAACGTGATGTGATGAGCCGTGCCGTGCGCGGGGTCCTCGACCACGTTGCGCAGGCCCTTAAGGATCTCTCGGCGAGCCGCGGGTTGGATCGTGATTGGATCGCGCGAAGGGCCGGGCCTGCCGCGCACCAGGTGCGGCGCGACGTGCACGCCCGAGCGAGCGATGGTCGCCAGCGCATCGGCCGCGTGCAAGGGCGTCCACGCGACCGGGCCCTGGCCGATTCCCATCTGGATCGCGTCGCCCAGTTGCAGGCCCGCCGAAGCGCCGCGCGCGCTATGCCCAAGCATGCCCGGCGATTCGAACCCCAGGCCCATGTTCCAGGTGCTGCCGACGCCGAAGCGTTCGTACATCCGCTGGATCCGCTCGGGCCCCAGTCGGCGTCCGAGCGTGAAGAAGAAGACGTTGCACGAGGTCATGAGCCCCTCGGCGGCATCGAGATCGTGACCGAGAGTCATCGAGTGCGTGAGCGTGTAGATCTTAAAGATCCAGCAACGCAGTCGATCGGGTTTGCCTTCGTACAGATAGCCGTCACAGGCGATCCGTTCGCCGAGCGAGAACACCTTCTGCTCGATTGCATCAGCGAGCACGAGCGCCTTGGCGACCGAACCGGGCGGATACGAGGCCTGGGTCACGCGGTTGCGCAGCGGCGCGTTGATCGTGTCGTTGATGATCGCCGCCTGGTCTGCGGCGTATTGCTCGCGCGTGAAACTGGGCGTCGAAACCATGGCCAGGATCTCGCCTGTGCGTACATCGAGCACGACGGCAGCGCCGTTGAGGGGTGTGCCGATGGGCATGGCCTCATTCGGCGTGCCTTGCCAATCCTGCACGCGGGCGAGGCCGAACGCCGGGTCCATGATTGCGCGAATCTTGGCCTGGAGATCGATATCGATGGTCAGGACGATGTCGCTTCCGGGAATGGCGCCTTCAACGGATTGCTCGTTGCTGTCTAGCCGTGTCGTGGTCAGGCCTCGCAAGCCTCTTAGATCCTGCTCCATGGCTCTTTCGATACCCAAGAGCCCGGCGGGGTCGTCTGGGAAGTAGGTGCCGCGATCACGTCCGCCGGCGGACCGGACACGTTCGGCGAACGTCGGATCCTCCTTGAGCAGCTCGGCGCGGCGCTGGTAATCCTCGCCCAGGGCGACGTGTCGCATCCAGCCGAGGATGTTGGTTGCAACGCCCTCCACGAGAATCGGTTGCTTGGTCTGGCTTGCGATTGGCTGTGGCAAGGAAGAGCGATCGAGTTCGATGCGCATCGACTCCAAGGGATAGTGCCGATCGCTCGACTCGTCGATCAAGACGCCCGGGAATCGTTCAATCTCCAGTGCGCCGCCGGGCATGTCATACGACACAATCTCTCGGGCACGTTGGCTGATCGCAAACGCGGTCGGGTCGGCGACGTTGCGCACCATGATGTGCGGCATCGATTGCTCGCGGATCGGGCTGCCCGCGTCTGCGCGGACGCTTTTGGTGATCTCCTGGCCCGCCACGATCGCGTTGCCCAGCCGACGCGAGATGAGGTGGTCGTGGCGATCGGTGACTTGTTCGACGATGTCGGTGCTGCGCTGGACGATTTCGCTGCGGGCGATGCCGAGCATGAACGCGAGATCGGTGTACATCTGATCGAGATGGCGGTCGAGCACCTCGCGATACCGTTCGATGAGCTTGGCCTTGGTCTCGTCGTCGAGGTCTCGCCAGCGATCGGCATGTCTGCGGCGAGCTTGGTCCTGAGCTTCGTCGATTGCCCACGCACCGCTGAGCACGTCAAACTCGATCGCGACGGCGCTGCTCGCGCGGTCATGGGCGAGAACGCGCCCACGACGATCCAGGATCTGGCCTCGTGTCGTGGGGGTCCATTCGAAGCGGACCAGATGCTCGCGGGCCTCGCTCAGCAACTCGTCGTGGCGGACGATGGAAAGATTGACCAGCTGGGCCACGATCGGCAGCAGGCCCACGGCGAATGCGCAGACGAGCAGGGCCAATCGCCCGTGGAACATGCCGATTTTGATCGCCATCCGTGGCCTCTCTAGCGCGCTCCGTCGCGAATCGTCATGGTACCCGATCCCCGCCGCTCGCGAACACGGGGGGCTCGGCTCCTACGATTGTGGATGGCCGATCCAATGACCGTTCTCTGCCCAGGTCAGGGCGCACAAGCCGTGACAATGGGCCTGGCGTGGCGTGATGCTTCCAGTGCGGCTCGCGACATCTTCGAGCAGGCAGATGCCCTGCTCGAGGGCAAGCTCCCGGCGTCGCTCACCTCGCTCTGCTTCGAGGGCCCTGAAGCAAGCCTGAACCGCACGGACGTCTCGCAGCCGGCGATCTTCGTCTGCTCGGTCGCGTGCTGGCATG
Source organism: Phycisphaerales bacterium (assembly GCA_029260335.1). GTDB lineage: Bacteria > Planctomycetota > Phycisphaerae > Phycisphaerales > UBA1924 > S146-42. The sequence continues at coordinate 4,717 of JAJDDL010000178.1, forward strand.
GCCTGCTCGAGGCGTGGGGTATGACCCCCGGCGACCCCAAGCTGGCAGCCGCGGCGGGCCTTTCATTGGGTGAATACAGCGCCCTGCACCTTGCCGGGGCCTTGTCGTTCGAGGATGGACTGAACTTGGTTGCCTTGCGTGGCAAAGCAATGCAGGAAGCCGCCGAGGCCCAGAAGTCGGGCATGGTGGCCCTGATCGGGGCCGATGAGGCGAAAGCCCAGGATCTGTGCGATCGGGCACGAGGGCCCGACGTGCTCGTCTGTGCGAACTTCAACGCGCCAGGCCAGGTTGTCATCAGCGGCTCTGCGGACGCTTGTGAGCGGGCGACGGGAATCGCGACCGAGGAGGGTCTGCGCGCGGCGGTGCTGCCGGTTGCCGGGGCCTTCCACTCGCCGCTCATGCAGCCTGCGGCGGATCAGTTGAGAGCGGCTCTGGAAACTACCCAGATTAGCAGCCCGCGATGTCCGGTCCTGGCCAACGTGTCCGCCGAGCCCCACTCAGAAGATCCGGCTGAGATCCGCCGACGACTGGTCGAGCAGCTCACCTGGCCTGTGCGATGGTCGGCGTGCTGCGAGTGGATGAACGCGAATATTGAGGGTCAGTACCACGAGTTGGCGCCGGGGAGAACCTTAAGCGGTCTCATGCGTCGAATAGACAGGACCAAGAAGGTGATCACCCATGATGCGCCTGCGGATTAGTGCGATCGATCTGGAAACCAACCCTGAGGGGCAAAGAAGATGACGAAATCCACAATGACTCGGCTCGCCAGCGGGTTGGCACTTACGGCTGTGGTCGGCGCCACGCTCACCCAGCTCACCGCGTGCAAGAAGGAAGAGCCGCCACCGCCGCCGCGCAAGGCGCCTCCCCCACCGCCGCCGCCACCGCCGGAGCCGGTGGATCTCACGCGCGTTGCGAAGTCGCTGGATGTGGACGCTCGGGTGCAGTTCCCCCAAGAGCATGCGCCGACGGATCGCGATCTCGCGGAGAACGTCTTCAAGTTTGCATCGGCACTAGTCAACAAGGACTCTGATGCGTTGCGTCCGATGCTGAGCACGAGTGGGCGCGATGTGCTGAGCCAGGTGGAGCAGACCTGGTGGAGCACGGAGATCGAGGCGGCACGGGTAGTCATGCTGACCGCGGGCGGCGGCGGACAGCCCCGAGGCGGCGCTTCGGGTGGAGATGTTCCCGCCGAGGCCATGCGATTGCTCGAGGAAATGGGACAGGTCGCGCTCGATGCGATGCCGGCAGATCTCCGCGAGCAGATTCCGCCCGAGGAACTCGCGCAGTTAACCGGCGACCTCGACTTTGGAAACATGCCGATCGAGAGCATGGATGCCGCGACGCTCACCGCGACCATCAGCATCTTCAAGCCCATGATCGACCAGCTGGCGACCGGCGACGCGTCAGACCTGGCCGCACAGATGGGTCAGATGTTTGGTGGAGCGATTCCCGACGGCGTCGAGATTCCCGACGAGCTCGACGACGAGACCAAGGCGCAGATGGCGCAGATGCAACCGGTGTTCGTTGCGGTAAGCGAGCAACTGGACAAGGTGCTTGACGCGCTGCAGGGCGATTTGGAGAACATCGAAACCTCCGATTCATCTGCCACGTTCGTGACCGCGATCCAGGATACTGAAGGTTCGTACGTTCTCATGTGGGACGCCCAGCGCTTCGACGACGGCTGGTTCTTCACGCCTCTGTCGGCAAGCGACGAGACACGTCAGTCGGTTCGCGATTGGGATGGCGGCAATCTCAATG
>JAJDDL010000179.1 GCA_029260335.1 Phycisphaerales bacterium
GTAGACGCCGCTCCCTCACGGTCGGGCCTGTGAGTCCTCGGCCGACGCTGAAGCTACTGGTGTCTGATCTAACTCGAAAGCCCAAGGCCCTCGCGCAACCGTCCGGTGGTCTCGATAGTCGCGTCGCGAATCGCCTGACGCCAATCGGTCGCGTCACCCGGATACAGGATGCTCCGGCTTGCGGTGACGATCAAGCCCAAGTCTCCCGCGGTCTTCGCGTCCGACACGCAGAGCTTTGCCAACGCCTCGATCTTGCCGCCTTGTGCGCCAAAGCCCGGCGCGAGGATCGGGCAATGCTCGAGCCGCTTGCGAAGCGATGTTGCTTCTCTGCCCTTGGTCGCGCCGACCACCGCGCCCACCAGACTCATCCCCGACGACCCCGTGTGCTGGCTCGCCAGCGACGCCACGTCGTCTGCGATCATCTCGCACACCATGCGGCCATCCTCGAGTTTGGCCCGCTGGAGCGAGTCTCCCTCGTCATTGCTCGTGCGCACCAACGCGAACACACCAAGGTCTTGCTTGATGAGCGATTCGAGTGTCTGGACGCCGAGATAGGGGCTTGCGGTGATCGCCTGGGCGCCCATGTTCGCGGCACTCGCGCCGTAGTGCTCAAGCGAGATCCCAATATCGCCCCGCTTGGCATCGAGCAGGACGAGCAATCCCAGAGCCCGGGCTCGTGCGATCACGTCTTCCATGACCCGCACACCCGCAGAGCCGAACCGCTCGAAGCACGCCGCCTGCACCTTGACCAGCGGCACCAGGTCCGCGACCGTCTCGACGACGCCGATGGAAAACTCGCGCAGCGCGCTCTCGGCGTCGGGGTGGCGCCCCTTGACCGCCTTCGGCAGACGATCGAGCACCGGATCCAGCCCAACGCACAGAGGCGCATTCAGATCGCTCACCCGCGCGTGCAGCAGATCGCCAAAGTGGCCATTGGCCCGGCGTTCATCTGTCGCTCCTCTCTCGGCGGGCGCGCTCATGTCAGGCATCGGACCCCTTTCGGTCACTCGGCTCCTCTCCTAAGCGTAGTTCCAAGCCAATACTCACGCGAGAACTTCCTCCGGACTCTGATCAATGGATCCCAACCAACCACGCCATCTCGATCTCAAGAAAGACAAGGGCCTGGCCATCGAGTGGGGCGATGGCACGAGTTCTTACTATTCGATTGGCTACTTGCGGAAGATGTCCCCCGCCGCCGACGCCCGGCATCTGCGAGAGCAAATGGAGAAAAACCCGCTCACGATCCTGCCATCGGGGTCCGGCCGCTCCGGAGCCCTGGTCGCGGACTCTGCGGAGCTCGTCGGCAACTACGCGATAAAGATCCACTTCTCCGACGGGCACAGCTCTGCGATCTACTCCTTCGCCTACCTCCGCAAGATCGACCCCGATCGCCAGCCCACCGACCAAGATGCTGAGGAAGAAGCCGACTGATGCCGACGAAGGATGCCTTGCGCTCACCGAGGATACCGTCCAAGCGTGGATGAACTCACTCTGCTCACCCCGGTCGAGGAACTCGCGGGAGTCGGTTCGGCGGTCGCCAGGGGCCTGCGCGAGCGAGGACTCTTCCGCGTCGGGCACCTGCTCGCTCATATCCCCAGCCGGTACGAGCGGATCGAGCCGGAAACCACGATCGATGCGCTAGAAGTCGATCATGTCGTCTCTGCCAGGGGCGAGGTCACCGCTTCGCGCCTCGCGGGCCCGCGTTTCAAGGCCCGCTTCGAGGTCGTGTTGCACGATGGGCATGGGCGGCTGGATCTGGTCTGGTTCAACGCCGCGTACCTCCAACGCAAGATCAAGCCTGGCCATTGGCTCCGGGTCCGAGGCAAGACCCGCCTGCACGGCGGCGCCATGCAAATGGCCAACCCAGAGTTCGAGATTCTCGAAGAGGGCCAGAGCGAACCGGCGGTCAACGAGCCTGTCCTTCGCCCGGTCTACCCCGCAAGCGAGCACATCACCTCGCGCGTCATCGAACGGGTGATCCACCGCTCGCTCGATCGGATGCTCGTGTTGATCGAGGATCATCTGCCGCAACCGTTCTTGGATGAACGCCAGATGCCGGGCTTGCGCGATGCTTATAAGCGAGTGCACGCGCCCGTCGACGAGGAGGAAGCGGCTGGCGCTCGCAGACGATTGGCCTACGACGAGTTGCTCATGCTCCAGCTGGGCGTGTTCATGCGCCGGGCGCAACTCGAGGTCGGACGCAGGGCCCCGGCCCTTGCGATCGGCGAGCAGCTCGACGCTCGCATCCGCGGCCGATTGCCATTCACACTCACCGAGGCGCAGGACCGGGTCATCTCTGAGATCGCCGAGGACCTCGCGACCGAACGACCAACCAATCGCCTCATCCAGGGAGATGTGGGCTCGGGCAAGACCGTCGTGGCGTTGTACGCGATGCTCATGGCGGTCGCCGAGGAGCATCAGGGCGCGATCATGGCGCCAACGGAGATCCTCGCCGAGCAACACTTCCTGACACTGCAAGGCATGCTCCGCGATTCGCGGACGAGGATCGAGCTGCTCACCGGCGCGACCGCCAAGCCCGAGCGTGAAAGGCTGCTGGCGGACTTGGAATCGGGCGAGATCAACATCCTCGTCGGCACGCACGCCCTGTTGAGCGAAGGGGTGCGGTTCAACTCCTTGGCCGTCGCGATCATCGACGAGCAGCACCGCTTTGGCGTGCATCAGCGAGCGGGACTTCGCGCGAAGGCCGAGGACCCACAAAGCACGCCGCACGTGCTGGTGATGACCGCAACGCCCATCCCTCGGACGCTCGCGCTCACAGTTTTCGGCGACCTGGATGTCTCCACAATCGACGCCCTGCCGCCCGGCCGCACCCCCGTGCAGACCCGACTGTTCGCAAGCGCAGCGCGAGAAGAGGCATACACGCTTGTCCGCGAGCGGCTCGAACGGGGCGAGCAGGCGTTCATCGTCGCACCGGTCATAGAACGCAGTGACGCGGGCATCATGGACGTCCGATCGCTGATCGAAGAACTCAAGAATGAGTCACTCCAAGGGTTTCGCCTAGCGCTGATGCATGGGCAGCTCGCCCAGCGTGATCGCGAGGGAGTGATGGAACGATTCCGAACGGGAGAGCTTGATGCGCTG
>JAJDDL010000180.1 GCA_029260335.1 Phycisphaerales bacterium
TCATCACCTATCGCATTGTCGATCCGGCCAATGGCCTGTATTGGACGACCGAGTCGGATGTGTTTCCAGACCGGGCCGCCCAGATTCACTCCCAGGGCGAGCCGGAGATGAATAGCTACTGGTTCCCTATTCACGATTACCCCAACGATCGGCTGACGACCAATGTCTCGGTGCTGGTCCCCTACGGCTACACGGCGAGTTCCAATGGAAGGCTCGATGGTCGATTCCCGAGCCCCGGCGTGACCGCCGACGGCACGCCTCGGTTTGAATATTTTAATTTCGTCCAGGACAAGCCTCATGTGCCCTACCTGGTGAGCTTGATCGTTGGCAAGTTCGAAATTGTGGACGTTGGCACCGACGAGCTCTCGATGCCGGTCTATGTGCCGCCGGGGCGCAAGGGCGATGTCGAGGGGACGTATGGCAGGACCGCGGACATGGTCGAGTTCTTCGCCAAACGATTCGATGAGCCGTACCCCTGGGATCGCTACGCCCAGTTGGTGGTGTGGAACTTCGCCTGGGGCGGCATGGAGAACACCGCCGCGACCACGATGTACGACGGATGCCTGATCCCCAAGGACGATCTCGACGACGCCGACGAGACGGGCCTGATCGCCCACGAGCTCGCGCATCAGTGGTTTGGTGATCTGGTGACGTGCCGCTCGTGGGACCACATCTGGCTCAACGAGGGCTTTGCGACCTATTGCGAGTGCCTGTGGTACGAGCATGACCGGGGCGAGGACGATTATTGGGCGGAGGTCCAGTACAACTTTGATGACATCATCGCCCATGACCACGGGACGTTGCCGGTCGACCCGGCGATGGTCTCCAAGCATATTGAACACCCCGAAGACATCTTCCTGAAGGACGCCAATCCCTATCCCAAGGGCGCGAGCATCCTGCACATGCTCCGTCGAGAACTGGGCGACGATCTCTTCTTTGCGAGCATCAAAGCCTGGCTCGATGAGCAGCAGTTCAAGTCGGCAGAGACCGATCAGCTCCGGTTCACGTTTGAACGCGTCTCGGACCGGAATCTGGAGCATTTCTTTGACCAATGGTGTGAGCGGCCGGGAATTCCGCGGCTGAAGATCACGACGAGTCAGAACGAGGGCGAAAGCAAGGGGCTGACGATTCGTGTCGAACAGACCCAACTCATCAACGCTCAGAACCCGGCCTTCTCGTTCGATCTTCCGGTCATGCTTCCTGGTTTGCCGACGGGCATGCTCGCCTACACCCAGAGCGAGGTTCTCCTGCCGATCACCCAACGCGTGGAGGAGTTCGTGTTCGAGGACTACTCCATCCCGTTGGCATTTGTTGCGGTCGATCCGCATCTGAGCGTCCTCGCGGAGTTGCGGGTCGAGCAAACCGCAGAGGCTTGGATCGCGTTGCTCCGGACCGGTCCCACGCTGCCCTCGCGCGTGCAAGCTGCGCGTCATCTTGCGGAACTCGATGGGGGCAAGTCTGAGCTCCTCGAAACCGCGCGTGATACAAAGCTGCATCACTCGCTCCGTACGGCGTGTGTCGAGGCGCTCGGCGCACAAGTTGATACCCAGAGCCTGATCGAACTCGCCGGCGAGGACTTTGGGCTTTGGCGCATGCGAGCGGCGATCGCGACAGCTCTGGGCGACACCGGCGATCCGGCTCCCGAGACGATGCAATGGCTCGAACACCGCATCGAGCACGACACCAGCACGCGCGTCCGTGCATCGGCCCTTCGCGCCCTTGGCATGTTGGCCACCGTCATCGAACTGCCCGTCATCGAGCGGGCCACCCGGATGGACTCGCACAACGATACGCTCCGCCAGGCGGCCTTGGACGCTCTGGTCAGTCTTGATGAGCCTGAGTGCCTCAAAATCGCAATCGGCCTGACCGCCGAGGGGCTGAACCAGCGGACGCGGGCGTCCGCTCTGGACGCGATCGCCCAGCTTTCGGTCCATGATCCCAACGCGGCATTCGAGGCGATCAGCCCGTTCGTCCAGATCGACAACGTTCGCATCTCTCATGCGGCAGCTGATGCGCTGGTCATGCTTGGTGATGACCGCGCGATCTACATCCTGGAGGAAATAGCCGCCGACGCCCGGGATCCGGATGATCGATTCCGGGCCGCGCGGTTGCTGAAGCAACTCAGAGCGGATCTGGGCGAGGGGTAATCCATGACAGATCGCGGGGGCCCGTCGAGTGCTCTAGCATGCCCGCATGTTGTTGCACCGAAACCTCGCCTGTTGGTTGTTTGGCCTTCTGCTGGCGTTCGCGCCTGTTGGGTTCGCTCAAGACCTCGTTCCACCCCAAGGTGGTTCGCAAGATGACCCTCCGGCGGAGCCAACCACTCCAGCCGCGGTGCCCATCGATGCGCGGTTTGAGAGCCCGCGCGAGACAATCCTGACCTACTTAGAGGCGATGAGCCTCGCGTTGGATCATGACTCCAAGACGGGAATGGACACAGCCATCAGCGTCTTCGAGGGCCTTGAGGACGCCGAGCGCCATACCGCCGAGCGCACCGCGCGACGCATGCTCACCATTCTCAACAAGATCGAGGATGTCAAGTGGTGGACTCTGCCAACCAAGCAGGAAGTCGACGGCCAGGGCATTGTCGAGTGGGTCTTTTATCCACGCGATCAGGACGTCCGACACCAGAGCCTGCGCGACCGCTACACCAAAGACCTCAGCATAATTCTCAAACGCGATGACCGAGGAGCGTGGCAGTTCACGAGCCAAACGAGCGAGAGCCTCTCGGCAATGGAGAATGCGCTTCTTGAGGTGCCAGCACGCTATGGAAGTGGCCAGATCGCCCAGACACTTCCTGAGCGGATCCACGCGGCTATGCCCGCTTCGCTTCGCAGGACCGAGTTTCTGACGATCGAGGCGTGGCAATGGTTGGGCCTGCTTCTCATCATCTTCATGGGACTTGCGATCGATCTACTCTCGCGTGCTGCGTTGCGCGCAATGTTTATTCACATCATTCGCAAGCGTGGCAGCGAACCTGACAGGAAGATATTGCGACGCTCGCTCAGACCGTTTGGTATGTTGCTTGCCAGCATTCTCTGGTACTACGGCTTGCTGCTGCTCGACCTCCCGATCACGCCTGAGCGCATTCTGCGAATTGCCGCTCGCTTCTTCCTCATGCTCTCGAGCGTCCTCGCGGCGTACCGCGTCACCGATCTCATCAGCGAGTTCTTCCGGTCCAAGGCGAGCGCCACGACCACGAAGTTTGACGATCTTCTTATCCCGCTCTTGCGCAAGACCGCCAAACTCTTCGTGACCGCGATGGGCGTGATCTACATCGCAGAGAGCCTCAACATCGAGATCCTGCCGTTGTTGACGGGCTTGGGCATCGGCGGCTTGGCCTTCGCGTTTGCCGCCAAGGACACCGTCGAAAACTTCTTCGGCTCGATCGCGGTCATCGCCGATCGGCCGTTCGAGGTTGGCGACTGGGTCGTGATCAATGACACCGAGGGCACCGTTGAAGAGTTGGGCTTGCGATCGACCCGTATTCGCACCTTCTACAACTCGCTCATCACCGTGCCAAACTCGACGCTCGTCCGCGCCAACGTCGACAATTATGGCAAGCGCCGCTACCGACGCTTCACGTGCCATCTGGGTCTCACCTACAACACGCCGCCGGAGAAGATCGAGGCGTTCTGTGCGGGCATACGCGAGATCGTCGAGCGGCATCCCTACACACGCAAGGACTATCACCAGGCATGGCTCAACAAGTTCGGGCCTAGCTCGCTGGATGTGCTCGTGTACATTTTCCACGAGTGTCCGGACTGGTCGACCGAGGTGCGCGAGCGGCACCGCTTCATGCTCGACGTGCTTCGCTTAGCAGACAAGCTCGGCGTCGAGTTCGCGTTCCCGACCCAGACGCTCCATCTCAGCCGGGATACTCCTGTCGAGCGACCTACGTTCGATACGCCGCCGCGGACGGCAGAGCATCGCGCGGTGATCACGGGCAAGCGTGCCGCTCGGGAGATTCTCTGCGAACAGCCTTGGATGAAGGGTGACAAGCCTGGACCGGTGACATTCCAGACGAGCGGCAGCTTGAATCAGGCCGATCTGTTTGCGGATCTGGAGGATGACGAGCCGCACGTAGGGACCGAGACGACAGAGTCGTAACGAAGCCAGGGTTCGACACGGCCTTGCTACTCGGCTCGCCGGTATCCGGTTGGGTTTTCGAGCAAGCTGTACCACTCGCGCAGGACGGTCATGCCGAGCCAGCCGACGATGGTGAGCGTGCCGAGGATCATGCTCTCGTCCCACAGGCCAGCGCTGACGAGCCAGCCGCAGCCATACAGCGCCATCCAGAGTGCTCCGTAGCGGCCAATCTTCTCGCCCGTGCGCGAGCCCGGGCCCATGACCTTGATCCGGCGTCGGATGAACAAGGCGAACGCTCCGACCAGGATCAAGGGCCCGAGCACGCTCTGCCAGGGGACCCAATCCGGCCAGAGCCAGTTGCCCGGATCGCCTCTTCGCCAACTGAGCAAGAGCAACGCCACCGAGCACACCCCCCAGCCAGCGATGGAGACCACCACCGCGCGTCTGGAAACCGGCGGGACCTTGCGTCCGACCACGTGACGGATCATCGCGACGACCATGACGTGGGTGACGATCCACCAGATCGGCCACAGGAATCGGATACTCGGATTGGGCACAAGCATCTGGCCCGCGACGATGACGCCGAGCATGACCAGCCCGACGCCGGGCACGAACTTCGCGGCTGCGTTGAAACCCATGATCGCCGCGGCCAAGGCAAGCGTGATGATGACGCCTCGATTGCCGAAGGCCGTCGCACCGAGCACCGCAAGCATGAGCGTCCCGCTGACCGCCGCCAAGCCAGCCGCGGCGCTCACTCGCCCGGACGCGACTGGCCTATCCAATCGGAACGCGCGATCCTGGCGCGCGTCGAGCAGGTCATTCAGACATACGCCAAAGGCGTAGAGCCCCAGCGCGTTGGCGGCTCCGCCGAGCAACAGCACCCAGAGAGGTTCGCCCGCGAGCCCGCTGACTCCGGCCTCGTGATCGCTCATCGCGAGCGTCCACAGGATCGCGAACCAGGTGTTTGCGACCGCGGCGAACGCGGTCGTCACCCGAGCGAGATGGAGGTACGGCGAGATCCGCCGCATGAGGCGAGACATGGGAGCATGCTAGCCCAAGGGCGGTCTGATCGACTTGTTGTTCGCCCAACACCGAACTGTCGGCTTAGCACCCTGCGGCGAACAGGTCCAAATATCCAAAGAAGTCCTCGGCGTCGCAATCGCCGTCTTCATCGATATCACAGACTGATCCGTCCCCTGCCGCGAACGCGTCGAGATAGGCGAAGAAATCATCGGCATCGAGGTTGCCGTCGCCATCAAGATCAGCAGGGCAGGTGGCATCGAACTCGTCGGCGCCGATATCGACCCGGCCGTTGATCACTCGGTCATCCCCGTCGATATCCTGGCCATCGGGGTCGTCGAAAGCGGGATCGCCCGCGTCGCGACATGGCGACAGATCGGTGATGTGCACACGATCGGATTCGAGAAGCGGGTCCTCGTTGATGTCGTTTGGCCCGGGCGATGCGAACCCGCTGTAGTTCGCGATGTCGTGGCCGAAGACGCAGTTGTGATCGATGAAGACGGGGTCGCCCGCGAGGATGCCGCGATCGCCGTTGAATGCGACGATGTTGTTGAGAAGCCAGAACTCCTCGATGGCGTTGTCGACGTAGACGCCGCCGACGCCCAGGTCCGATCTGTTATCGACGACGGTGTTGTTGGTGGCAAGGCCGCCGAAACCCATTTGGAGGCCACCGCCGGGTGCGATCGAGTGGTTGTCGAGGATCACATTGCCCTCGATGATCTCGGCGCCGTAGGCGTATATGCCCCCGCCGCCTTCCTCGTTGCCGCCGTTGCCCTCGGCGAGAGCTGTGTTGCCCTCGACCCAGTTCCGCACAACTCGACTGGCGCCATGGCCCGAGATCCCGCCGCCACGATTCAGGCCGATGTTGTCGATGACAACGTTCTCTATCACTTGTGCGTCCAACCTGGCGCTGATGCCGCCGCCGGAGCCGGATTGATTCGCCCGGACGATGTTGCCTTGGGCGATTGCGTTCTCACGCACGTAGATGCCGCCGCCATCGTGGCTGAAGTCGTTGCTTGCGTTGTTCTCGACGAGATTGCCGATGACGCTTGCTCTGTGGATGGCGCTGATGCCCGAGCCACTCTGGCTTGGGCCGTTGCTTCGCACGATGTTGTTCTGAACCAAGGCGTCGTCCATGGCGAACACCCCCGCACCCTGTTGCCAAGCCACGTTGTGCTCGACCACGTTCTGGGCGACCAGAGCGGTCCCTTGGGCGTAGACACCACCGCCGGCGTGAGAATCGCCGTTGCGGATCGTGAAGCCGCGGATCTCGCCCGCGGCGAGTCGGACGGTGTTGTCAGCATGGCCGCCGTCGA
>JAJDDL010000019.1 GCA_029260335.1 Phycisphaerales bacterium
TGAGAATCGAACTAAACCCGAGGATGAACGCGCCGGTGATCATGAAGACCACACGCCAGTGATCGGCGTCGGTCGTCGTTGAATAGGGCGTATAGAACGTCCAGCCGGTATCGACGCCACCGATGATCACGCTCGCGACAGCGAAAACCGAGCCGAAGACGTAGATCCACCAACTCAATAGGTTGAGCCTGGGGAAGGCGACGTCTTTGGCGCCGATCATGATCGGTAAGAAGAAGTTGCCAAGTGCCGCGGGGATGCTCGGGATGATGACCATGAAGACCATGATCGCCCCGTGGAGGGTGAACATGCGGTTGTAGGTCTCGTTGCCGGTATTCAGATCGTAAGCGCGATAGTTCTCCATCACCGGCTCGCCGTCCTCGTCGAGAACCGGGTTTCCATCGGCATCGGTCACGATCCGCTCTTTCGGGTGTCCGAGGTTGAAAAGCTGGCCCTTGACCACCTTCTTCTCGTGCGAAACCCCCTCGTCGTCGACGACGGTTTTCGTCTCGTAACGGACCGGCTGCCAGAGCTCGGTGCGCACGCCGATCGCCGCCATGCCGCCCACAAAGAACAAGATGAGCACGGCGAACATGTACATGACGCCCAGCTTCTTGTGGTCCTTGGTCAGCGCCCACTGCTTCATCGTCGCCAACGCGCCACCTTGAGGCGTGAGGTAGCTGCCCTCGTGGTGGTCGTGGCCGCCTGTGTCGGGCTGCTCGGGACTCTCGATGTGATTCTGTTCTTCGCTCATGGCTATCCTCGCCGCTAGGCGGTTCAGTTGATCGTGCTTACCCGCCCGTGCCGTCTCCACCATCCGCACCGTCATCGCCGCTCGCGTCCGCGCCCTCGGCTTCGGGATCCAAAGAGCCCCACGTCTGCTCGGGGTCGAAATCGCTCACCCCGTCGCTCACCGACTTCATGTAGGCGATCAGCGCTCGCAGTTCCTTGTCATTGATCCGGCCCTGGTAGCTTGCCATCTGGTTGGGATAGCCCTGGCGGATCTTCGCGGCGGGCTCGTAGATCGCCTCGCGGACCGCGTTGGCGTCGATCGTCCACGGATCGGCGCTGTTGTACTGCGCTTCGTTGCCGAACATGTCCTTCCACGTCGGGCCCGTGCCGCTGGCTCCGTCGACGGTGTGGCATTGCACGCAACCCTTGGTCTTGTGCAGGATCGCGCCGATATCGGTCAGCTTCTTGTCGCCCGCGAATGGCTCACGCACCCACTTGGCAAACTCCTCTTGGGGCACGACGCGGATGATCGCGGCCATCTCCGAGTGGTTGTCGCCGCAATACTCGGCGCAGAACACCCAGTGCTCCTTGTTGCGATAGCCCAGATCGGGGTTCTCGAAGTCGGTGTCCTTGAGCTTCTCAGTCTGGAACCAATAGGTGGTGAAGCGATTGGGGAACACGTCCTGCTTCATTCGGAAATCTGGCACCCAGAAGCTGTGGATCACGTCCTGGCTGCTCATGGTGAGCTTCACGGGCGTGTCCTCGGGGATGATGTAGATCGGGATCGGGATCGCGCCGATCTCGTTCTCGGCGGTGTTCTCTGAGGCGCTGGCGCCGTTGGGATAGGTCATATCCCAGCCCCACTTGTACGCGCTGACGTCCAGCGCCAGGGCGCTCTCGGGGCTCACGATCTGGCGTGCGTAGGCCCGGAAGCCCACGATGAACATCACGACCACGAGCAGGGTCGGGATGATCGTCCACGCGAACTCCATCACGTTGTTGTGACTGGCGCTGCGTTGGACGGGCGTGCCCTTCTTCCAGCCCATGTTCTTGATGGTCCAATAGACCATGAGGCCCATCATCACGACGAAGGTCGCGGTGCTGAACCAGAACAGGCCGAGGAAGATCAGGTCCGAGTCGCGCGAGTAGGTCGCCTGTCCGTCCTCGCGGAAGAACAGCTGTTGCACCGGGCCGGCATTTGCCAGGAATCTTTGCATCATGTCGTGGCTCCCGTAGGACGTCCGGCAAGGGCCGGCGTGGAACTCTCGGTCTTGCGTTCAGCTTTGCCGCGGCGCAATCGGCTGGTCAGTAACAGTCCGCCGATGAGTCCGCCGAGCAAGAGGACGGTCAGCCCCCCCGCGAGCTGCATCACCCGGAACGCCTGGAGCGAGTACGTCCCCTCCTGGGGATTCCAGCTGAAGCAGAAGTGCAGGAACGAGTCGCCGATCGACTTGCCGATCCTGCCCTTGGTCGCTTCGAGCAACGCGAGCTTGATCTCGCGTGGTTTGTAATCAAAGCTGTAGATGTAGCGGCTCACGCGACCGTCGGGCGTCAGGATCACCAGCGCCACCGGGTGTGAGTACTCGCCGTTGTCGAGCTCTTTGTACTTGTAGCCCACCGCGTCGGCGAGCTTGCGGGCGTTGGACTCACTGCCGATCGTGAAGACGAAGCCGTCTTCGATCTCGGGCGTGATCTTGCGGTCATAGCCCAGGAGCGAGAGCTCTTTCTTCTCGGTCGCGTCTTCGATCGTGTTGGTGTGATCGAAGCTGACCGCGACCACGCGAAAGTCCTCGCCCACGGTGTAGTCGATATCGCTCAAGACCTTGGAGAGGGTCTCAAAGGTCAGGGGGCAGATCAGCGGGCAGTCGTAGTAGCCCAGAACGAGCACGACGGGCTTGTCGTCCTTCAGTGAGTCCCACAGATCGACCGCCAGCCCATCGCTGCGCTGGAGCATGATCGGGCCGGGCACCTTGGCGTCGAGCTTCTCGATCACCTCCAGGCCCTCGGCGGGCTCGGGCAGGTCTTTGCGGATGATCTGCGCGTTCGCGCACGACGCACCGATCGCGATCGCCGCGATCCACCGCGTGAGCGAGCTCGAGATGGAACTACGAACCTCAGCCATCGTCGCGGCGGGCCTCCTGGCGCTGGTATTGCTCGACCACGCGATCCATCGCTTGAGAGATCGGGATGCGGACGGTGCCGGCCTGGGTGTCCTCCCAGGCGAAGTTGTCCTGCAGGTTCATCGCGTCGGCGCGATACTCGATCTGTTGTGCTGCGGAGTTGGTTGTCTCACGCAACTCCTGCTTCAGGCTGCTCGTGTGCTGCACGTAGTAGATCACGGTCACGATGGACGCTCCTGCCGTGAACACCCCCATCAGGATGAGCGCGACGAACAGCGCAACTGGATTCACCCGTGCGCCGTGCTCCTCGCGGGGCATGCCCTCGTCGCTCGAGTGGCGATGCCACGCGTCGGGTTGCTCGTGCTCGTGCGGAAGATAGGTTGGGTCGTGGCTCATTGAGGCCTCACTCACTGGTTTCGAACTCAGCGCGAATCAGATTCTCAGACATAGTTCCGATGGTTCAACGCCTCGGGCATCCGAGGATCGTTCTTGGCGACCAATGGCTCCTTGGCGATCCGCTTGAGCAGGAATCCAAACCACAGAGCCAGCACGCCGACGATCGCGGCGACATCGAGGATCCAACCCGCCGCATGACTCTCCCCGGCCATGTCACCCAGGTAGACCATCGGGCGGACAATCCAGACAAAGTCGAGCACGATCATCAAGATGATCCACGCGGCCAGGATCGCGGCCCCGGCAACATGACGTTTCACATCGCGGAACAGCAGGATCAGGAACGGGATGATGAAGTGCCCGATCGCAAGGATGGCCGCGAGGTATTCCCAGCCGCCGACCTTGCGGTTGACGAACCAGGCGGTCTCCTCGGGGATGTTCGAGTACCAGATCAGGAAGTACTGGCTGAACGCGATGTAGGTCCAGAAGACTGTGAAGCCGAAGAGCAGCTTGCCCAGATCGTGGGTGTGCTCCTTGGTGACCAGGCCTGTGAGCAAGCCCAGGCTTCGCAGGATGCAGAGCACGAGCAGCGTGACCGCGATCGAGCCCAGCGCACAACTGGCAAAGAAGTACACGCCCCACATGGTCGAGAAGAACCGGTAGTCCATCGCCATCAGGAAGTCGAAGGCGAAGAACGCGAGGCTCAGCGCGAACACGGGCATGCCCCACGCGCTCATGAACCGGCTCTTGCGCGTCAGCATCCGATCGCCGGTGGCGTCTTGGTTCACACTGTTGCGCCAGAGGCTCGATGCGAGGATCATCCACAGGACGCCGTAGATGATGAAGCGGATCACAAAGAACGGCGTATTCAAGAAGCCCTTCTTCACCTCGAGCAGGTGGTCCGTCGCCGGATCGAGGCCCATCCAGCTGAGCAGCACACCATCGAAGGCGATCTCAACCACGACAATCACCGCGATCATGGCCAGGCACACCGGCAGCATCATCATCAGATGCTCGAGCTGCCTGCGCACGGTTCCGGTCCACCCGGCGTTGACCAGATGGAAGACCATGTTCCAGAACAGGCCACCGAGGCTGAACGCCGTGACGGTGAACACGCCGACTTCATACGAGGCCAGCGCGTGCTTGGTGTTGAACATGAACGAGAGTGCGCCCGTCGCGGCGATGCCGATGATACCAATCAGAATCAACAGGTTGCTCGGCATGTCGAGCAAGCCGGGCTTGACGTTGATGTTCTCATCCGCCATCGCCGGGTGCTTGGCGACCGCCTCGAGCTGGCGGCGATAGGCGTTGTCAGCAACCTGGCTCATGAATCACCCCCACGCTCGGTGCCCGCGTTGGCGTTGCCGCCGCGCTGGCGATCGAGAATCCTGCGCTGTTCCTCGGGAACGTCGGCAAGCGTGCCGCGACGCGATTCTTGCAACGCCCGGATGTAGGCAACGATCGCCCAGCCATCGTCGGCGCTCAGCGCGTGGGCGTAGCCCGGCATCTTTGCCCCGTGCTCCACGCCGTACATCGCGGTGTAGAACAGATACCCATCGCGTCCGGTCCGCTCGTCGCTCTCGGGCAGGTACTTCGGATCGTGGAAGCTCGGCGGCGGTGTGTTGAACCGACGGCCAACCATGCCTCCGGTCTCGATCTCTACACCATCGACCAGCTTGATCTCGCCGCCCTCGCCCGAGAAGCCGTGGCAGGCCGAACAGTAGATATTGAACCGGCTCTGGCCGCGTTCGAGCATCGCGCGATCGACCGAGCCTGGGATGCGTTCGATCCACAGCGCAGGCGTCTGGAATCGCCAGACTTCCGCCGGGTCTTCCTCGCGTACCAAACCCAGGTATCGCCGGGGGTCGACCTCGAGCAGGTCCCGCCGATCCTGGCGCGCGGTCTCCATCCAGGGCTCATCGCCCTCGGGCACGACCGGCTGGCGAGAGAATCCCACGGTACCGACGACCGGCTTACGCATCGAACGCCCGTCGACCTCGGCGAAGAACTCGCTCGACGTCTGGGGGTTCACGCGCGGCTGGTCGTCCATGCCGGGTAGCAACTCTCGCGGGGGCTTGTCCGAGCGATCGCCCCGACAGCCCGTCAGCGTTCCCGCTAGAAGAGCGAGCGAGAGGACGCCCAGCTTGGTTGGCGTTTTCATATCCATGCCTACTCGTCCTCGATCACGTCAATGCGGTCGGCGCCGGTCGATTCCAGCAGCGTCCGCGTGCGTTCCATGTCGAACTTCTCGTCCTTGGCTTCGATGTAGACAAAGAACTTGTCATCGCTCGAATCCAGGAACGCTTCGTGGGTGAACAGCGGATGGTGAAGCCTGGGCAGGCCGTTCATCGCGAACATCGCCCCGATGGTCGCGAACGCGGTGAGCAAGATGCCCGCCTCGAAGATGATCGGGACGTATGGCTCCCACGCGGTCGGGGGCTTGCCCTGGACCACAATCTCATAGTTCCCGCTCATCCACCACTGCATCAGGTATCCGAGCCCGGCGCCGGTGAGCCCGACAATGGCGGAGATGTAGGGCAGCTTCGTCCGCTTGAAACCCATGACGTCCTCGACGCCGTGGATCGGGAACGGCGAGTGCAGGTCCCACGCGGTAAACCCGGCATCGCGGACCTTCTCGGCCGCATCGCACACCGGATCGACGGCGCTGTACTGCGCCACTAGGCCATGAACGGGCTTGCCGTTCGGGCCGGTAAACCTCGGCGGCGGGTCTTGCAAGCCCGAGGGCAAGAACTGCTTAAGCATCGGGAAGTACTCGGCAACAGACATGTCAGTGCCCCCCCTCTTCGTGCTCATCGTGAGCGTGCAATGGATCGTTCTTGTCGTGCCTGTGAGCCTGCGGCGTCACGGCCTTGAGCTCGGCCATCGCGAACATGGGCAGGAACCGCATGAACAGCAGGAAGAGCGTCAGGAAGATGCCGCACGAACCCACGAACGTGAGGATGTCCACGGGCGTTGGGTGGAACATGTGCCACTCGCCCGGCAGGAACGCGCGGTGCAAGCTGGTCACGATGATCACGAATCGCTCGAACCACATGCCGATCGTGACGAGCAACGCGACGATCCAGATGACCAGCGGGTTGGTCCGCATCGATCGCTTCCAGAACACCTGCGGGCTGAGCACGTTGCACGAGATCATGATCCAGTACGCCCACCAATACGGAGCGCCGTCGGCGCTGAGCCAGGTGGGCAGCGCTCTTGCGTTCACGAAGATGAACGCCTCATACTTGTTCCCGCTGTACCAGGCGATGAAGAACTCCATCGTGTACGCAAAGCCCACCATCATGCCCGTGACCAGGATGATCTTGGACATGTTCTCCAGGTGGCGCAGGGTCAGGATGTCCTTCATGTTCGGATAGATCTCTCGTGCTGGGATCAGCAGGAAGAGCACCATCGCGAACCCGCCGAAGATCGCACCGGCGACAAAGTAAGGAGGGAAGATCGTCGTGTGCCATCCGGGCATGACACTGGTCGCAAAGTCGAACGAAACGATCGAGTGCACGCTCAACACCAGGGGCGTCGAGATGCCCGCCAGGATCAGATACGCGACTTCATATCTGTGCCAATGCCGGCTCGAGAATCGCCAGCCGCCCGCGAGTGCGCCGAACGTGTACGCCCGGATCATGTCGGGCAAGAAGACCTTCTCACCCGCCCGCTTGGCCTGGAGCATCCGCTTGTGGGCGCGATCTCGCAGGGTTGCCATGTCGGGGATAAGGCCCATGTACCAGAACAATGCCGAGACCGTGAAGTAGGTGCTCACCGCGAACACGTCCCAGAGCAGAGGCGAGCGGAAGTTGGGCCAGATGCCGTTGGCGTTGGGGATCGGGAAGACCATCCAGATGAACCAGATACGTCCGACGTGGATCGCCGGGAACAGCCCCGCGCAGATAACCGCGAAGATCGTCATCGCCTCGGCCGAACGGTTTACCGCCGTACGCCACTTCTGCTTGAACAAACAGAGGATGGCGCTGATGAGCGTGCCGGCGTGGCCGATACCGATCCAGAACACGAAGTTGGTGATGTCCCATGCCCAGTCGACCTGGTTTGTCAGGCCCCAGACGCCGACGCCGGTGATGATCAGATACAGGATCATCAAGCCGCACACGCCCGCGAGCGTTGCAGACAGGCCCAAGAGCATGAGCATGAGCTTGTCGGGATAGGGCTTCTCGGCGTAGCCGCAGACGATCTCGGTGATCTCACCGAAGCCGCGGTTGTTGAGCACCAATGGTGCGCGAACGCCGGGGTCCTCGATGAGTGAGCCATCGCCCGGATCGGGCAACGAACCGCCCGCAGCGGCCCCCTTGCCCATGAGCTGTTCTGCCGCGGCTTGATCGGGGTGGATCGTGCTCATGCCGTGACCCCTGTTGCGCTACCGAGCACCTTGAGGCTGAGCGAGTAGCCCTTGTCCTCAACGGATCGGCGTGGGTTGTGAAGGAACGAGTGCTCGCCGCCCTCGTCGTGTCCCGAATCGTCATCGCCCGGGCCATGCTCGCCGTTGTGATCGTCGTCGTGGCCGGTGCTATCGCTATGGCCAGCGCCGTGTCCACCCCCGTGAGCCAGCGGATCGTGCGTGCGACGCGCCTCGTCGATCAGATCCGGATGCGGATTGCGAACCCGGATCATGTGCGTCGTGCGAGGCCTGGTGTTCAAGAACCCGAGCAAGAGATAGCTGCGTGGGTTGTCGCGCGCCTCGCGTGCCTGGCTTGCCTCGTCCATCAGATCGCCGAAGACGATCGCGTTCGACGGGCATGCCTGCTGGCACGCGCTCTGGAAGAATCCGTCGGGCACCCGCTCGAGATCCTGGAGCTTCATCTCGTAGCGTGCGGCGTTGATCCGCTGGACGCAATAGTTGCACTTCTCCATCACGCCTCGCCCACGCACGGTCACGTCGGGGTTGCGTTGGAGCTTGGAGATCTCATCCAAGCGGGCCCGAAGTCGCGCGGGGATCAGGTTCTGATTCTCGGGGTTCATGCCGACCGCAGAGAGTGATTCCTCGCCCACGTAGCCGCCATTGAACGCGACCTGACCGTAGTCCATCCAGTTAAACCGGCGGACCTTGTAAGGACAGTTGTTCGCACAGTACCGCGTGCCGATGCAGCGGTTGTAGGCCATGTGGTTTATGCCCTCGGGGCCGTGGCTCGTCGCGTTGACCGGGCACACCGTCTCACACGGCGCGTTCTCGCTTTGCACGCAAGGCACGGGCTGGTGGATCATCTCCTCGGGATGGAATGGGTCGTCGCCCGTGAAATAGCGGTCGACGCGGATCCAGTGCATCTCGCGGCCCTTGCCCGATTCCTTCTTGCCGACCACCGCGATGTTGTTCTCGGCCTGGCACGCGATCGTGCACACACCGCAACCCGTGCAGGTCGACAGGTCGATCGACATCCCCCACTGCGGGCCCTTGGCGTACTCCGCGGTCTCGGTCGGCCCTTCGGGGCTCTCGTTGAACGGGTTGTCGTACGCGCTGACATTCGGCGGCGTGTGACTCAGCTCGCCCAACTGCTCGGCGAGATTCAGCTTCTTCTCAAAGCGACCATAGATATGGTCCTTCTGCGCCTCAATCGGTGTGTCGGCGTGCGCATCGAACCAGTTCTTGTCGAGCTGGCGGACGATTGAATCGCGGCCCTCGAGCGACCAATGGTTCTGGGTGCTCGCGATGAACCGGCTCTTACCGGTCTTGGTGAGCTTCGCACCGGCAAGCGCGACCGCGCCGTCGCGCCCACGCAACGGGTTCATGTCGTCGCCGACCTCATCGCCCACCGCGCCACAACGCGTCCGGCCGTAGCCGAGCGTCACGATCGCGCAGTTGTCGGCCATGCCTGGCAAGATCCACACCGGGGCTTCGACTTGCCGTCCCTCGTGCGTCAGGCTGATGATCCGCCCCTCGGGCTCCTTGCTCGTGTAGGGATCGGGCATGACGCCCAAGGCCTTCGCGGTTGCGGGGCTCAGGAGAATCGGGTTGTCCCAAACGACGCGTGTACCGGTGTTGGGCAGTTCTTGGAGCCACGCGTCGTTGGCAAAGCGGCCGTCGGCGACGTGTCCGGTTTCGATCACGACGGCCAGCGATTCCTCACTCGGCATCGCATCGAGCGACAAGGAGCCCAACGCGTTGCGGACAGCGCTAAACAGCGCTGCACGCTCGACGCCACCATCGGTCCAGGAGCGTCCGCCCGTGCCGCGAACAATGCCATCGTGGAGTGATCGCTTCCAGCCCAGGTCAAACCTGCCACCGACAAAGCCGAGCGATTTCCACGCAGCTTGCACCACCTGGCGTCCGGTGACATGGCCCCCGCCGCCCCCGTTGGTATCGGGCAGTTCCCCCTCGGGGATGACCCGACCAAACTCGTCTTTGACCGGTGCCGGCTGCTCGACGAACTGCGCGTCGCCGCTCAGCCAGGCGAGGAACTCGATCTCGCTCATCGCCGGATCGAACAGCGGTGCGATCATCGGCTGGATCGGTGCGACCGTGCCATCGATCGAGCGGGTGTCGCCCCAGCTCTCGAGATAGTGCGTGCCGTTGAGTGCCCACTTGCTTGCCGCGGCGGTCTCGCTCGTCGGCACGCTCAAAGTGATCGTATTGGGCACGCTCTCAAACAGAGCCGCAAAGCCCATCTCACCTGGCGCGTCGTAAACCGGATTGACGTCGATCGAAACGAGCGTTTCGACAGCGCCGGCTTCGATCGCACCGGCGATCGTGCTCAGACCTTCAAGGCACAAGCTCGCGTCGTCTGCTTGATCGTGCGGCTGGTAGCCCACCGTCCGCCCGACGTTGCCCAGCAAACGGTTCAGTGCGTGCACCAACGCGTGGAGCTCTGCCGGCAGGCTTGGACCCGCCATCACCAGGCTCGCACCCTGATGCTCGACCAGATCGCGTGCGGCGATCTCTACAAACTTCGCGTCGCTCGGCTCGCCGACATCCATCGACGAGAGCAAGGAGCCCAGCTCGCCTCCTCCGCCGAGCTGACTCACGACCTGTCTTGCCAATGCCACGGCGAACCGCGCGAGCTCAGAAGGAGACATCGCCTTGCGATGGTCCGCCGAACCGCCCGTGACCGTGAATCCTGTCTCACAGACATAAAGCCTGCTCATCGCCTCGCCTGAGTGACTCACCCGGCGCGTGCTCGCAAAGTCGCGTGCGTTGACCAGGGCGCTCGGCTCGGTCATCGAGGTCGCGTTCAGGAAGTCTCGCCCGATCGAAACGATCGTCGACGCGTTCTTGAGATCGAACTGCTCGCGCATCGGACGGCCGAGCGCAATCTGCGAACCGCGGATCGGCGCATCGGCTGTTCCCGGCTCGTGGACGGTGAAGATCGCGTTGGGGAACCGCTGCATCAGCGCAGCGCGCACGTAGTCGCGACTGGGGCTCGGCTTCTTGTTGACCAAGAACGCCAAGCCGCGCCCGCCATTGGCGTTGTACTTCGCAGCCAAGCCCGAGCGGTCGTTCCACCAGAACTTGAAGTCGTCCCAGGTCGCCGCCTGCGCGTCGGCACCGGTGCTCTCGCGATAGACCGGGTGCTTCAGTCGGTCTGGGTCATACAAACCCAGAACGCTCGTCTGCGCCCACACGCTGCTCTTGCCCTGATTCAGCGGGTGGAGAGGGTTGCCCTCGACCTTGGTCGGCCGAAAATCGTGCGTCTCGACGATCAAGCCCTCCACGCCGCCGCCCGGCAGGGGCATGCTCGTCGCGTAGTAGATGGGCTTGCCCGGAATCGACGACTCCGGCACGTCCTTGGAGTACGCCAGGATCTTGTGATCGGGCCGACGGCAACCGGGGATGGTTGCAGCACCGGCTAACGCCAGGCCCGCGCCCATGAGCTTGATGAACTCGCGACGCGACTCGCCCAGCAGCTCGCTTGCGCCCTTGGGGAACTCGCGTTCGACGAACTCGCGGAACGCGGGCGTGTCGGAGACCTCGTCGAGGCTCCGCCAGAGCTTCTGGCCCGTGCCGCCCACGCGGCTCAACTCACGCGCACTCGTCGGTGCACGCTCGCCTTTGGTCGATGGACATTGCGCTTCAGGCATCGCTTCTCGCTTCTCAGTGATGGCATGCGCCGCAGTACTGCGGCGGCTCGCGACGGAGCGAGCTCAACAACGCATCGGTATCAACACCCGAACGCCCATGCGCCCGGTCGTCCAACTCTTGCTCTACCCACGTGAGCTTGGTCACTTGATCGGGCGGCACCAGGTGCTTCTCTGGATTGCGATGGCACTCCAGACACCAGCCCATGCTCAGAGGCTCAGACTGGAACACCTCGGGCATCCCCATGATCTGGCCGTGGCATGAGTAGCAACTCACGCCCGCCTTGATGTGCACGTGGTGCGGGAAGTTGCGCACGTAGTCGGGCAGCTTGTGGATCCGCCGCCACTCGATCGACGCGTCCTCGGCGTACGCGTCGCGGATGAACTGCACGCGTTCATCCTTCACGAAGTTCAAGCTGATGCGATTCTCCGCGTGGCAACCCATGCAGGTGTCCACGTTGGGAATGTTCGCCTCGGGGCTTTGCTCGATCTTCGTGTGGCAGTATCGGCAGTCGATGCCGAGCTTGCCCGCGTGCAACTGGTGGTTAAACCCATTGCCGGGCTGCTCGGGCATGTACCCGGCTTCCCAATACTTTGGCGTGAAGTAATACCAGACTGCGCCCACCGTCGTAACGGCACCACCCATCACCGCCATCGCGGCAATAGTTGGGAGCGCATTGGTCCATTTCGGAAAGAGCCCTGCCATCAGCACGCTCCTTGCGAATCGGGCAGACAGGCATACCTAGCCCATCCAGCGATTGCTGTGAGACCGTAATATGTGCGTGTCCATCGGAAAGGTCAAGCCCGTGCCTCCCCTAGACTATCAAATGAGAATCAGTCTCAGTGGGACCCCAGGCCTATTCCAGGCGGCATCGTGACCCATTTGCTACGCATTAGTGCGTATTTAGGAGTCTCCATGACAACCACCTCCGAGCAAGCGACCGAAGTTCGTGTTTCGTTCGCTATCCAAGCAATTACCGTTGGGTTTGGAGCAGTCGTACTCATGTGGGCGGGGTGGTTCATCGCCAACTTGCCGGGCCTGGGCCTGCCGACGGAGGTAGCCGCGACGATCGGCGGAGTGCTCCTCATCGCAGGCGTTGCGCTCTTCGCGCGCGAAGCCGGGAAGGGCGCAGGATGGAAACTCGGGCTTGCCAGCGGCATCGTCGCCGGGCTCGTCAATCTGCTCGCACTCGGCTCGCTCCTCATGGAACCCGGCACTTCGGCACCCGATCCAACCACGACTCTTGAGACCTCGGTCAAGCCTGCAGCCCCGATGATCGTCGGCGGCTTCATGCTCGCGTGTGCCGTCGCGGGCATCCTCGGCGGTGTCATTGCAAGCCAGATTCGAACCACATCCGTCCGCTGCACCCACGCATGGCTCTCGCGCTTCGGTTGGATCGCCGCGGTCGCGACGCTCGAACTCATCCTCGTCGGCGGCCTGGTCACCAGCGCCGAGAGCGGCCTAGCCGTCCCCGATTGGCCCAACAGCTATGGCGCGAACATGTTCCTGTATCCCATCGCGCTCATGAGCGATGCACGCATCTTCCTCGAGCACTCGCATCGGCTCTTCGGCACGATGGTCGGGTTGCTCACCATCACGCTCGCTATCTGCGTCATCATCCTCGACAAACGCAACAAGGTCCGCGTCATGGCGGGTGTCCTGGCCGGGCTGGTCATCTTCCAGGGAGTACTCGGAGGGTTGCGTGTCACCGAACAATCCGCCTGGCTCGGCGTCTTCCACGGCGTGCTCGCCCAGATCTTCCTCGCCCTGCTCGTCGCCCAAGCCGTGTGGCTCGCGCCGGCCTGGCAACGCCTCACGCGATCCTCTGAACGCGATTACAGAAAATGGAAGTTCGTCGCGACCGCCGCCACGCACACCACGATCATCCAACTCGCCTTCGGTGCGATGTACCGGCACGTCGGCAGCTCTCACGCGCTCATGACCCACATCGGGTTCAGTGTCGTCGTCTTGGTGTTCGCGATCATGGCCTCGGCGGGAGCCATGAGCCTTGCCCAACCGGCCCCCGCGTTGGCCCGGCGCGGCTCTCTGCTCGGCAAGACGCTCATGGGTGTTGTTGGGCTTCAGCTGTTGCTGGGTGTGGGGGCACTCATGGCGGTCATGGCCGAGAAGCGCGAGGGCGTGCCGACCGCCGACGAACTCGCGGCAAACAAGCTGGCCGATGGATCAGCGATCGCACAAGTACCCCTCCATGAGCTCCTGCTCGCGACCGGGCACCAGGCCAACGGTGCGATCCTGCTCGCCCTGCTTACCATGTCCCTGGTCTGGGCCAAGCGGGCCTACCAAAAACCACTGCCCCAGTCAGAATCGCCCGAAACAGGCAACTGAGCGAGATTCAGGGCCTATCGCTTATACGGATCCGCTACGATCGCGGTCCGGAGGCTCTCCATGCTCAGACGCTCGGCTTTCACGCTCATCGAACTACTTGTGGTCATCGCCATCATCGCCCTGCTGATCGCGATTCTGCTCCCGGCGCTCTCCAATGCACGCGAGGTCGCCAAGACCGTCATCTGCTCCAGCAACGTCAAGCAGATCAACACGGCGAGCACCCTCTACGCCCATGACCACAAAGACCAGATCTGGCCCGCGATGGATTGGATCTTCGAGCGAGATGACCGAGACTTGCCGGTTCCCGGCGGCAGAGGTCTGCTCTATGAGTATGTCGACGGCGTCGACAAGGCTGGCGAGTGCCCCAAGAACCAACGCCGAACACGCGATGGCGACGACGATACGTCCGACCTGTTCGATCACGCCGGGGTGAATACCGACTACACGATGCTCGACGAGACCCAGGGCGCGCGACTCGGGAACACTATCTTCACCTACTTCGTCAAGGACCCGCGCGTCGGAACGCCCGCGTCGTTCCCGCCCGCGCAGGAACACCGCTTCGAGCTCTTCACCAGCCTGCCCATATTCGTCGAGGAGAGCGTCTACTTCTGGAATGACGTCTACACCGAAGGGATGTGGGGCAACCAGGACCAGGTGACCACGCGCCACGATCACGGCGGGCACATGGGGCTGCTTGATGGCCAGGTCATCCTCTACCGCCAAGCCGCGGGACCGCTCGTCGAAGAACGCGAACGCACGCTCGATTTTGAGGGCAACGACGTGTACGTGAGAGTAAAGAGCGGCGACCGCTTCTTCAGAGTCTCGGACCTGGGCCAGCCGTACGGCTGGATCAACCGCCCCCGCCTCGGCCCATTCAACTAAGAAGCCTTCGGCTAGTCTTTCGGCAACAGCCGCTGGCGCAGGTTCGGCCGGCGCTGCATGAACGGGTCCCACACGTACGACGTTGCTTCCTGGCCGCGCTGGCGGTCGTAGGAATCAAACGGCGTGCGGCTGGGCTCGTTGGCGAACAGCGAACGCTGGCACGCGGGCAGCACGGTCACGAGCATCGCACAGCCGAGCAAGGCAATCAACGGGCGCGCGAGCGGGCGCATGAACGGTCGGCGTTCATGCGTGCGTGTTGAGTGACGGTCCATCATCCCAGGCCCTTCTGCGATCTTGACACCTGGCCAACTGTTCAAGTGCGCAAAATTAAATCGGTTCACGTGCTCCAAAAAGTGTACCGCCCCCAAGTAGGGGGCGGCACACTGGAGGAGAGAGAGAGCTGTTTGGGGAACACCATTCCAAAGTCCGGTATTCCGCTTGGGTTCTAACACTTATACGGATTCCGATTCGCTCCTGTTCGCGCTAAATTACTCAGATTTGTGGGAATCGGTCAAATTTCGCGATCTTCCCATCCCTACGTAGATCACAGCAGCCACCGCCGTCGCCAGGTTCAAAGACCGCTCTCCAGCGGCCATGGGCAGGGTCACGGCGTGCTCGGCGTACCGATCCAAGATCTCCTCGGGCAGCCCCCGCGTTTCCTTGCCGAACACCAAGTGGTCACCTGCGCAGAAATCCGCGTCGTAGACCGTCCGCTCGGTCTTGGTCGTGCAGACCCAGATCCGAGCCTTTGGGATCGCCTCGCGATACGCCTGCCAGCTCGCGTGCTCGTGCAGGTCCACCCGAGGCCAGTAGTCGAGTCCTGCCCGGCGGCGCGCTTTCTCATCCAGGCTGAAGCCCAGCGGGTGGATCAGGTGCAGACCGCAGTTGGTCGCCACGCACGTGCGGCCGATGTTGCCCGTGTTGTTGGGGATCTCCGGCTCGTGCAGGACGACCTGGAACATGCCGTGCCCGATCGAGTGTTAGCGGCCCTGGGTGCGGATGTAATCGGCCTCGGCCTCGCGCCGGGCCCGAACTCCCGGATCGACCCGCAGCACGCGGTTGAGGGCCGCGGCGAAGGCCGGGTCGTTGCTATCGCCAAACCAGCGGACGGTGTTGTCAGAGCTGAGGATCACAACCGGCGCCCGCACCGGGCGAATCGAGGTATCGCGCTCGAAGGCTTCGAGGTTGAACCGCTCACCGCTACTCCTTCGCG
>JAJDDL010000181.1 GCA_029260335.1 Phycisphaerales bacterium
GATCTGCTGGCGTTGGGGCTGATCGATGTCGAGGTGGCCGATGCCCGGGCTTTGGTCCGCGAGGAGGGCATGGCCGGTCGATCGATTGTGCGAGCCCGTCTGTTGAACGAGGTCAGTCCCACGCGCGAGCAGATCCTCACCGACATCCGACGCTTGGATGAGGCCATCGCCGATGTGGAGGGCGGGCTCGACACCGTGCGCAATCCTCCCGATGACCGGGTTATCCCGCCCTCGGCGTATCGCAGGGCCGCCAGGGACGCCGCTCCGGGCCTGGAGGCCATCCGTGGCATGCTGGGCAAGACTGAGCGGCTGTTTGCGGAGCATCCGGAGCTACTGGCGACCCCGGCACCGGAAGGAACTCCGGTGGGACGGAGCCCCGAGCGGAATGTTTCTGACTGGAGACGGGTTTTCCTGGACCGTCGCCGAGACCTTGCGAGGCTGGAGGATCGTGCGCGCGAGTATGCCCGGCGGTAGGTGGGCGATAGGGTGAGGATGGCAGCAACCGACAGGCGCGCTAGGGTCTTGGCAATGAACGACATCTCCAACACGATGAATGAGGCGGTCGGGAGCGCCGGGAGGCAGCCCATCCACGACGCCGGACCGACCCTGGCCCTCCGCGAGCTTTTTTGGCACAACGTGATGCGCGAGATGCTGACCTCGCTCAGCGTCATGGTGATGAACCGCAGCGACGAGCCGTACGACCCGGCGATGGAAAAGGCCATGCGCGAGACCGTCGACGGTCGCCTGGCGATCATCACGACGTACGGGGCTCGGAGCGCGATCGCCGAGGTCCATCCGGTGTTCGCGTGCAGCGTGCCCGATTCACAGGCCACGCGAGATCGCTCGGCTGCGGTCCAATGCACGGTCTTTCAGATCCGCACGCCCAACGGCGAGTCGCACACGATTCCGTTGCACGAGATCCGCGGCTTCCATGCTCTGACCGACGAACTGATGCAGCACCTGGAGAAGATGTCTGCGATGCAGCATCAGCAGAGCGGCGCCAAGAGCGAGGAGCCCTTCGGCTTTGCCGCGTACACGTCGCTTGGTAAAGACGATGGGCGGGCAGCCGGGCAAGCGACCGGCATGTACACCCAGGTGGAAGAAGGATGAGGCGGGGGGTCGCCGCACACCGCTCACGATCGGAGATCTCTTGCGCACGCTGATCGCCATTCCGGTATTCAACGAACAAAAGTACGTCCGTCGCGTGCTGACGCGCGTGCGCGAGTTCGCCCAAGACATCCTCGTGATCGACGATGGCTCTACCGATCAGACGCCACAGATCGTCGATAAGTTCGACGTCCGCAAGATCCGCAGAGAGGGCAACGCGGGTTACGGCCAGAGCATGCAAGACGCGTTCGCGTATGCCCAGCAGCACGAGTTTGACTGGCTCATCACCATGGACTGCGATGAGCAGCACGAGCCGGCGTCGATCCCCGCGTTTCTCGAGCGAGCCGAGCAAGACGACTTGGACGTGATCAGTGGTTCGCGCTATCTCTGCCAGCAGCCGACCGCCGATAGCCCGCCCGCTGAGCGCAGGGCGATCAACGGCCAGATCACCCAAGAACTCAACGAGCGGCTGGGCCTGAAGCTGACCGACGCGTTCTGTGGCTTCAAGGCCTATCGGGTGGAATCGCTCGCAAGCCTTCGACTGTCAGAGCATGGCTACGCGTTCCCGATGCCGTTCTGGGTGCAAGCGGTCGCGGCGGGCCTGCGGATAGGCGAGGTGCCCGTACGACTCATCTACAACGACCTGACCCGCAGCTTTGGGGGCCATCTCGACGACGCCGGCGATCGATTGCGTCACTATCGCCAGGTGCTGCACTGTGAGCTGGAGCGCTGCGCGAGTCGGCTGCCCGAGTCTGCCCTGGAGGGCGTGGACGCGGGCTGCCGCTGCGGCTCCTAACCTCTTCGTTCATGAGTGAATCGGCAGATTTGGTGCTCAAGCCGGACCCCAGGACCTGGGCGTCGTTGTTACGCGAGCCCGATGCACGAGCCTTGAGATTTCGCGAGCAGATGGGCCTGCCTATCGACGGCCCGATCGTCATGAGCGGTCATCAGGCCGATTTCTGGCATCCGGGGATCGTCGCCAAGCTCTTTGCCGGGCATGCGCTCGCGGCATCGGTTTCCGGCAGCCTCGCGTGGCTCGTGGTAGACCAGGACGACAACGTTCCGACCAAGCTTCGTGTGCCGGTGCAAGCCGCAGACGGGACGAGCGGGGTGCGGGTGTGGGATCTCACTCCTGGCGCCATGGTGCCGAGTGCGACGCCCACGCGATGCCGCCCTGCGATCGAGCCATCGCATTTTGAAGGCGCAGCTCACGCGGCGATGCGATCCGATGCTGTCCAGAGCATTCGCGAGGCGCTCCTGGCGCATGCGAATCAACCATCGCTTGCGCACCAGGTCTCGCGTGCGGCTCTTAGTCTGCTCGAACCGGGCGTGCCGGAGCCATCGCTGCTCTTTGCCTGTGATTTGCACCGGACGGACTTGTTTGCCGAGCTGCTTGCGTCGCTCAAACGCGACCCCCAAGCCGCGGCCAGGGCGTACAACGACGCATGCGAAGCAATCTCCGAAGCGGGCATACGGCCGCTCGCGATTCGCGAGGGAGCGGTCGAGTTGCCGCTCTGGCGGATCCGCGCGGGCGAGGCTCGCATGCCGGTCTACTCGACACAGCTGAGCGAAACACCGATGGAGGAGCTCGCGCCGCGGGCATTGCTCATGACGGGGATCGCGCGGATGGGCGGGTGCGATCTATTCATTCACGGCAACGGCGGAGCCGCGTACGACCGGATCACCGAGCGATGGATCGAGCATTGGCTGGGCGAGCGGCTTGCGCCGATGGTCGTCGCGAGCGCCACGCGCATGCTCCGCATCGCTGGCGATGATCTGCCGACCGAGGCACAGATCGCCGAAGCAAGAGCCCGCGCCCACAGCGCGAAGCATGACCCGGCGATCGTCGGCGACATCGAAACAAGTGAGAAAAAGGCCTCGCTTATCGCAGAAGTTGCACGAGCGAAAGAAGCAGGCGAGAACCCGGCGCCGCTCTTCCGGCAGATGCAAGAGTTGCTCTCGGCGTATCGCGAGCGATGGGCGGGCAAGATCGCAGAGCTGGAAGCCGAGGGCGAGCGGATGCAGTCTCTCAAGGAGATCTCGGCGATCGCGAATGATCGAACATGGGCGTCGGCGCTGTATCCAGCAGAAGATCTCAATGAGCTTCAGACGCAGATCGATCGGGCACTTGGGGTGACGCGATGATCGCGCGAGTTGGCTTATCAGTTGTGTTCGCGATGCTCTTGGCGATCGCGGCGTGCGAACGCTCGAACGAACAAGAAACGCCCTCGAGCACCACGACGGAGTCGCAGAAAGACCCGCTCCGCCTAGCCGTGCTCAGCCCGGCACTCTCAGCAACGCTCGTCAAGATGGGTCTTGAGGAGCACGTCGTCGCGCGCCATGCGTTCGACACGGGCCTGGATCGCTCGGTGCCCTCAGCGGGCGATGAGACCGCGCTCGATGTCGAGGCGCTCATTCGATCTAAGCCGACCCACGTGCTCATTGACTCCATGTCGCGCCAGAGCGTTGCCTACGTGGAGCAGATTGCTGACAAATCGGGCTGGACGGTGCATGTGTTCGACCTGAGCACGCTCGATGCGATCGCCGAGTCGGCCAAGGAGTTGCAGAGGCTCTTTGCGCCCGATGACTTGGACGTCGAGGAGGCGATTGCCTCGTTCGAGCGTGCCGTAGCTCCTCGCGAACTGAAGTTTGAAGGCTGGTTGCTCTTGCTCGCCCAAACGAACCCGCCGGGAGCGATCGGCCCGGCGTCGTTTCACGGCGAGATCATGGAGCG
The DNA here is from genome assembly GCA_029260335.1 of Phycisphaerales bacterium. GTDB lineage: Bacteria > Planctomycetota > Phycisphaerae > Phycisphaerales > UBA1924 > S146-42. The sequence goes on from JAJDDL010000181.1 coordinate 3,842, forward strand.
GTTTGGCGTGCGCAACGCCCTGCCCAACGGCGATCGCTGGCGAGAGCTCGAC
>JAJDDL010000182.1 GCA_029260335.1 Phycisphaerales bacterium
TCCGAGTAGCCATAATTCCCTCCGTTGTGGGTCGCATCTTGTTTGGACCCTGACGATACGATCGTATCGCCTCCACGCTCCCAGGTTGCCCCCAAACCGAGCGTCAGGGCTACCCCCGGAGCTCACCGACCCCATGCGGCACACCCTTACTTCCCTGTTCTGCCGAGCCTCCCTTCACCGCCCTCGATGGGCGGGCATTCTGACGGTTTTCCTCCTGATCACCCCGATAGGTGCTGAAGCTCATCCCCAGGATGGGCCACACGCCGACGTTGAGATCGAGATTGCCGATCAGCAGGTCGTCTTCGACATCCTCATCAATCTGGTCATGATCGATGAAATGGGCGAGTTCCCACGCGAGAACGCCGCGGAAATCCACGCGATCGAAGAGGACGCTATCCGGGTCGCCCTGCACGCCTACATCGCCCGAGAGCACCGGGTCGCGATCAACGGCGTCGAGGTTACCCCCATCATCCGGTCCTTTAAAGTCGTCCGCTCAGACCCGAGCCATGTCGCACTGTTTCCAAGAACCGGGATGCGGGGGCTGAACAAGGTTCACCTCATCCTCGAGTACCCAATCAAGGATGAGCTAAAATCGGTTGCGATGCGATGGGGCGCATTCCCGCCGGACTACACCATCGACCCCGACGCCCAGGGCAACCGCCCGCCGATCCGGCTGGAAGCTCGGATGCGTGCCGAGGGACAACTCAAAATCGTGATCTTCACGAAGGATGAGCCCGAGTACACGTTCCACGCAACGGGCTTGTCGGCCGAGGACCGATTCGCAAGCGTGCCGGACCTGAGCGAGCGAGCACCCTCGACCCGGTCGATCACGATCCCCGGAATCTCGATCGCCCTGATCGCCGGTTACCTGCTGGTTGTCATCGGAACTCTCGTCAAGGATCGCAACGGCAACCGCAAGGTCGCCATCGCGGGGCTCGCACCGGTCGTGGCACTCGCAGCATATCTCTCACGCGACGCTTGGGCGATCCCGATCGACTCGGTCACCGAACAGCCCAAGCAACTGACTGAAGAAGAAGTCCTCGCAGTTTTCGGTCCGTTGCACGCCAACATCTATCGCGCGTTCGACTACCAGACCGAGAGCGAGATCTACGACGCCCTGGCCCGCAGCGTCTCGGGCGAGATGCTCGACAGCCTCTACAACCAGATCTTCCGCTCGCTTGTCATGATGGAAGAGGGCGGCGCCGTTTCCAGCGTTCAAGAAGTCAGGCTAGGCGACACGACCGTCGAATCCGTGGGCGAACTCGCATCGGGCGAGCAGGGCTTTGCCATCCTCGCCCGCTGGCAGGTCGACGGCGTCGTCAACCACTTCGGGCACTCGCACTGGCGCACCAACGAGTACCTCGCCCGCTTCGGCGTCGTCGAAGCCGAGGACGGCTGGCGCATCGCGAGCCACAACGTGCTCGAACAACAACGCCTCGATACCGATCCATTCGTTGATCCGACCAAAGCCGAACGACCGCCGGGCGAACTATGAGCGCACACATCTCGCTGGAGGGGGTTCGATTCCATTACGCCGGCCCGCCCGGCGCGCGATTCGAACTGCACATCGACTCGCTCGCGATCGATCGCGGCGAGCGGGTTGCGTTCATCGGCCCCTCCGGCTCGGGCAAGACAACGCTTCTCAACCTCATCGCGGGCATCGCTATCCCTCGATCAGGCAAGGTCACCCTCGATGGCGGCGCAATCTCTTCGCTTTCAAATGCCGAACGCCGCACCCGACGCATCGAATCGATCGGCATGGTCTTCCAAGAGTTCGAACTGCTCGAGTACCTGAGCTCGGTCGAAAACATCCTCCTGCCCCTACGCGTGGGATCCAGCCTTTGCGTCTCACGGGAGACGCGCGAGCGGGCAAGCAAACTAGCCACATCCATCGGCGTCGAGCACACGCTCCGCCGACGTCCAAGCAAGCTCAGCCAGGGCGAACGCCAACGGATCGCAATCTGCCGAGCGCTCATCACCGAACCGACGCTCCTCATGGGCGATGAACCCACCGGCAACCTCGACCCCGCGACCGCCGACACCACCCTCGACCTGCTCTTTGCTCACGCGACTCAGCGCAACGCAACGCTCCTGATCGTGACCCACAACCACGCGATCCTCGACCGCTTCGATCGCGTCGTCGATATTCGCGATCTGCACGCCGCCTCCAACGGCACCCAAAGCCCCGCCTCGACAGCGCAGGGGTCTCCATCATGAGAGACCTGCTCTACCTTTCATCGCGCCACGCCCTGCACCACCGCGTCCGGACGGCGATCCTAATTCTCTGCCTCGCCGTCGCGGCTTACCTCCCCTCGATCGTCCAGATCCTCACTGTCCGCTACGAAACCTCCCTCAACGCCCGCGCCCAGTCCACGCCCCTGATCATGGGCGCTAAGGGCAACCGCTTCGATCTCACGCTCAGCGCTCTCTACTTCCGGTCAAGCAAGACCGATCCGGTTCCCTATGCCGAGTTCGAGACGCTCGCGAACGCCCGCGCGGGCCTGGCGATCCCCCTCAATCTCCGCTTCACCGCTCAAACCGTCCCCATTGTCTGCACGAGCATCGAGTACTTCGATGCCCGTTCGCTCACGCTCGATTCTGGCAATAAGCCGTTGCGCGTCGGCGACATCGTGCTTGGCTCTGCAGTCGCCAGTGTTCTCAATAAATCCGTCGGCGAGACGATCCAGAGCGATCAGCCCCAGGCGTTCGACATCGCCGAGGCCCCCGCGATCACCCTCCGGATCGTCGGCGTGCTGAAACCCACCGGCACGCCCGACGACGAGGCCATCTTCGCCGAGATCCGCACCGCGTGGATGCTCGAGGGCGCCATGCACGGCCACGACAAGGCGACCGAAGTCGACCCCCGGATGGTCTTCGCCGAGACCGACGATGGCGTGGTGCTCAACAGCGCCGTCCGCCAGCTCAACCAGATCACCGCGGAGAACGCCGCGAGTTTCCACGTCCACGGCGAGGAAGGCGACCTGCCGCTCAGCGCCATCCTGCTCTTTCCCTCTTCCAACAAAGACGCCACGATCGTCAAGGCACGAATCAACAACTCACGCCTCTACCAGATGCTCATTCCAAGCGATGTCATCGACGATCTCATGGGATTCGTGTTTCGCATCAAGGGATTCCTCGACCTGGTCGCCGTCCTCCTGGCCATCTGCGTCGGCCTGATGACCCTGCTCGTCATACTCCTCACCATGAAACTCCGCGCCCGCGAGATGCTCACGCTCAACCACATCGGTTGCGGCCGGTTCACCACCATCGGCCTTTACTCCACCGAACTAGCCATGATCCTCATCGCGAGCGCTATCCTCGCGGCGCTGAGCGTGTGGCTCAGCCTTGCCCTCCTGCCCAACCTCGTGACGGCAATATGAGCAGAATCCACAAGTCACTCACACGGAGCAATCGAATGCTCAAGACAACCGCCAAACTCGCCCTCCTCACGGCACTCTGCGCCCCACTGCTCAACGCGTGCAACAGGAAACCCGAGCCAGGACCCGACTCAACCTCGCGCAAAGCCACGAACGTTGTCATGACGACGTTCTACCCCACCACCTACTTCGCCCAGCGCATCGCAGGCGATGCGCTCACAATCACCAACCCTGTGCCCCCCGACGCCGACCCGATCTTCTGGCAACCCCCAGACTCGGCGATCGCGCAGTACCAGAACGCCGACCTCATCATCATCAACGGGGCCGAGTTCGAGAAGTGGGTCCCCAACGCCGCGCT
>JAJDDL010000183.1 GCA_029260335.1 Phycisphaerales bacterium
TATCCACGTCGAGCGATTCGCCGGGTTTGTCGAGGGGCTGGGGTTGCTTGAGGCGCTTGTCCGCAAGCACTGGGGTGGCGATCTACATCCGATCCCCGAGGAGACCGCAGATCCTTGGGAGCGAACCAACGTGTTGCGTGAGCTCAACGCCAAGCCGGGCAAGCGGGGCTTGTTCGATGTGCAAGACGCCCTCCGCCGGATTCCTCTCATCGAGTCCAAGCAACACGGCAAATGGTCGCTTCGCGAAATCCAGCTGAGCCGAGGCGAGTTGCACGCCGCCGAGGGCGAAGAAACTCCCGATTCTGGGCGCGTTGCAAGCGCATTGGGGGGTGAACCCGTCGAGGTGCTCCAGGGGCTCGAAGAACAGCTGGATAGCGCTCTGGAGCAGGTTCAAAGCCTGGAAATATCGGTGGGGGACTCCAGCAGCGGCTGGGCGAGCCTGGACCTGAGCGATCTCGTTGGCATGGTCAAGGCGATCAAGGAAGTGATCAGCGGCGAGCTGTCCTCCCGGGGGTATGGCGCCGGGCAAGAGGAAGTCGGCGATAGCGCCGGCGGCGAGGGACAGGGACCGTCTCAGGGCCTGAGTGGCGAAGTCTACGATCGCCAGGGAGTCCTTCTGGCGATGGACAAGGTCCTTCGTTATTATGAAACACACGAGCCGGGAAGCCCGGTGCCCATGTTTGTGCGAGCCGCTCAAAAGCTCGTTTCTATGTCGTTCATCGACATCATGGGCAAGGTGGACACGAGCACAATGACCCGGCTCAAAGAGATTGGTGAGAGCTAGGCAAGAGGTCTGGCACGGGAAAACGGGGGTAATCGAGTTATCGATTGGTGTTGAATCACACAAGGTTGGTTAACTGCCTCGACGGTCGCATTGCGCGAGCAGAAGTCGGGCATGTGAAAGGGATGGCGATGAGTGGTCAGAAGTTCATTAGGCGGAATCAGAAACCGAGAGTACACATCGAGTATGAGGTCGAGACCGGGGGGGCCACCGAGAAGGTGAGTCTGCCGTGGGTCATGGGAGTGATGGCCGATCTGTCGGGCAACACCGGCGCCGACGAGATCGGCAAGGTCGAGGACCGCGATTTCGTGGAAATCAGCCCCGACAACTTCGACAGCGTCATGAAGAAGAACAAGCCCAGCCTTTCGATGGACGTGCCCGACCGCGTCAGCGGCGAGGAAGGCAAGTCTATGAAGGTGAAGCTTTCGTTCAACAAGATGGAAGATTTCTCGCCCGCATCCATCGCTCGGCGGGATCCGACATTAAAAAAACTGCTCGACGCGCGCACGAAGCTCCAGTCGTTTCTTTCTTATGCAGAGGACAGCGATGAGGCCCAAGCACTCATCGCCAAGGTGCTGCAAGACGAGGATCTCATGAAGGCGATAGCAGGCGAGCAAGGCGGAGCGGCACCAGCACCCGCCGCAGAAGCTCCATCTGAGGCGCCGCCGCCCGAGGCCCCGGCGGGCGAGCCCGAGTCTCCCAGTGAGGAGGGCGGCACCAATGAGTAATGCCAAAACATTCCAAGAGGCGTTCCCATCGGGCGAACTTGAGGGCAACCCATTCCACGAACTGCTCGCGGGCGTGCACAAGCCCCGCGATGACTTCCAGCAGGAAGAACTCAACGAGGGCTGGAAGGCTCTGGTCGGCGCGGTGCTTGAGGCCAAGGACCGCGAGCGCTTCCGCAACACCGACGCCATCAACGCGCTCAAGCAGATGATCGTTCAGCTCGACAAGGTGCTCAGTGCCCAGATGGACGCGATCATGCACCACGAGGACTTCCGCAAGCTGGAAGGCACCTGGCGCGGCCTCAATCACCTCATCTACAACTCCGAGCACGGCGAGGACCTCCAGGTCCGCGTCTACAACATCAAGAAGGACGAGCTCTATAAGACCTTCAAACGCTACGAGGGCTCGACCTGGGACCGCAGCCCGGTTTACAAGAAGATCTACGGTGCCGAGTTCGACATGCTCAACGGCACGCCCTACGGCGCGATCGTCGCCGACTACTTCTTTGATCACAGCTCGCCCGATGTCAAGATCCTCAATGGATTGGCCCAGACATGCGCGGCCGCCCACTGCCCGGTCATCACCGCACCCAATGCCAATCTCTTTGGCATGGATTCGTGGTCGGAGTTGGGCACCAAGGACGTGAAGGTCGAGGACATCTTCCGGCGCAAGGGCTACGAGGAATGGCGCGACTTCCGCGATAGCGAGGACTCTCGCTACGTGGGCCTGGCGATGCCCCGAGCGCTCGCCCGTCTGCCCTATGACCCCAAGGATAACCCCGTCGAGGAGTTCAACTACGAGGAAGACACCGCCGGCGGCGATCACGAGCATTTCTCGTGGATGAACGCGGCCTACTCCATGGGGATGTGCATCAACCGCGCATTCAAGGAAAACGGCTGGTGTGCGCAGATCGCCGGGCCCGAGGCCGGCGGCAAGGTCGAGAAGCTCCCGGTCTACAAGTTCCCGACCGATGAGGGCCTGGTCGACACGACCTGCCCGACTGAGGTTGCGATCGGCGATCGCCGGTGGGCCGAGCTTGCCAACTTCGGCATGATCCCCCTGGTGCACGCCAAGAACACGAACTACTCGGTCTTCATGGAAGCGCCCAGCGCGCAGAAGGCCAAGGAGTACGACGACGAGACCGCGACCCGCAACTCCAAGATGTCCGCGACGCTGCCTTATCTGTTCGCGTGCTCGCGATTCGCGCACTTCCTCAAGCACATGGTTCGCAACAAGCTCGGTAAGTTCACGAGCCAGGCTCAGCTCGCCCAAGAGCTGAACAAGTGGATCACCAACTACGTGTGCGATCCCGATTCGAGCGATGCGGTCAAGTGCAAGATGCCGCTGCAGGCGGCGCAGGTGACTGTGACCGAGGACCCCGAGGATGTGGGTGTGTACCGCGCGAAGTTCGAGCTTTTGCCGCACTACCAGCTCAAGGGTCTGGATGTCACGCTGTGTCTTTCGTCGAGATTGTCAGAAACCGGTTGATTGGAGAGTGAGTCCCGGCCTCCGAGGCCGTTTACACGGTGAGAACAACGCTAGAAAGAGGAGCATTCCATGGCGTTTGACGTATATATGCAGGCCGAGGGCATTCCCGGCGAGGCGACCGACGACAAGCACAAGGACTGGATCAAGTTGATGGCCTTCAGCCACAACGTGACCCAGCCCCAGCGCGAGGGACGAGACCAGGGCGGCGTTCGCGTCGGCGGGCGGGTTGATCACGGCGACTTCGTGGTCACCAAGCTGCTCGACAAGTCGACTCCCAAGTTCAACCTCCAGTGCTGCAACGCGACCAGCATCCCCAAGGTCACGATCGAGCTCTGCCAGCAGGGCGGAGACAAGCAGGTCTACATGAAGTACGTGTTGGAGCACGTGCTGGTGACGACGGTCACGCCGGGCGGCGCTTCCAGCGGCGGCGATGGCTCGCCCGTCGAGACGCTCGGGCTGAACTACGACAAGATTACCTGGACGTACACCCAGCTCGATCCGGACACCAACCAGCCCAAGGGCAACACCGAGTCGTTCTGGGATCTGAAGAACAACACCGGCGGCTGATCGCTGGTAAAACAACCTGAGCGGGCGGGGTCGGCGCGAGCCGATCCCTGCTTGCGCGCTACGCCGCTCGTCACGCGCGGGAGCCAACCATGTCGCCTGAAGAACTCATGCAGACCGCTCGCCTCGCCGAGGCGATGGAGGCGCTCAAGGCCCAGGTACGCGACGCCCCGGGCGACGCGACCCGGCGGTTCTTTCTGTTCCAACTGCTCGCAGTCGAGGGGCAATGGGAACGAGCGCTGAACCAGTTGAACGTCGCCGCCGAGCTCGACGCGAACATGGCCATCTTCGCCCACGCGGGTAGGCGATTGCTCCAAGCCGAGGCGTTCCGTGAGCAGGTTATGTCCGGTGGCCGTTCGCCCATGATCCTGGGCGAGCCTGGTAGCTGGATCGTTGAGTTGGTGCGTTCACTCTCGCATCTGGCCGGTGGTGATTGGGACGCGGCACAACGGGATCGCGAATCGGCTCTGGACGCCGCTCCTCTGAGTCCGGGGCGGGTCGATGATCGCGATGTGGAGTTCCTCGCCGATGCCGACGCGCGGTTCGGGCCGGTCTTCGAGGGAGTGGTCGATGGCGCGTACTACTGGATTCCCATGTCCAACGTCGCGAGCATCGAGTTGGAGGCACCGTCGCGTCTGCGCGATCTGTTGTGGCTCCCCGCGACATTCGTTTGGAAGAACGAGGGAGTCAGCCCCGGATTCTTGTTTGCACGCTATCCCGGGACACACCGAGCCGAGGACGACCTGCTTCGCTTGGGCCGCGCCACACAATGGAAGGAACTCGGCGGCGGCATCGAGGTCGGCATCGGCCAGCGCGTGCTGATCAGTGATGGCGACGACATTCCGCTTTTGGGCTGCCGACAGTTCACGTTCGAGCACGCGACTGCAGAAAGCGCAGACTCCGCCGGGACGGGCGACGCCTGATGGCCAAACGCGACCAGTACTTGCCGTGTTTGTTCCAGCGGTTGACCGGGTATACCAGGTCCGAACTCCAGGCACGCGGCGCCTCGGGTGCCGGGAGCGAGAGTATCTACGTGCGACGGCGAACCACTGAGGGCGGGGCGGGATCGCAGCAGGCGAGCGACAGTCAACGGGCCTCACCCGAAGTACGGGCAGAAGAACCGATGCATTCCAAGCGGTTTTATCCCGAGGGGCCCTTAGAGACCCGACAGTACCTCGATGGGGTCAAGGCCGATCTCGAACGTCTTCTCAACGCGTGCGCGAGCACAGCCCCGGGGCTCGATATCGATGAGTTTGAGCCGGACGAGGTGCTCCCGGAGTTCCTGGAGTTCCCGCAGATCCAGCGTTCGGTGCTGAACTACGGGCTCGCGGGTTTTACGGGCAAGACGTCTGATCGGGCCCGCGATCGCACGCTGGAGTCCACGGTCCGATGGGCCATCGAGTGCTTCGAGCCGCGAATCCGGTTGAGCAGCGTGCGCACCAATGTGAGCAGCGAGGGCCACACCGGCGGCGGCGAGGGCAGAGTCGTCTCGCTCGAGATTCGCGGGGACCTGCGGGCCGATCCGACTCCGCTGCACCTGGTCACCGATATCGATAGCCAGACCGGCCGGTGTGTTGTCGGCGATGCATAGCGGATAGAGTGCCATAGCAGATGCGTTGTAGCGGGTTGATAGGGTGAGTTGATAGGGCGAGATGGACCGGCGATTCAAGACTCTGTACTCCGATGAGCTCACCTTCTTGCGTGAGATGGCCGTGGAGTTTGCGCGCGAAGAGCCGGAGATCGCTCGCGGCCTGAGCCTGACGGAGACCACCGACCGCTGCCCCGATCCCTACATCGAACGCTTGCTCGAGGGCGTCGCGTTTCTCACCGCACGCATCCGCCTGCAACTGGACGCGCAGTTCCCGAGGTTCACCCACCATCTCCTGGACACCATCTTCCCGCACTATCTCGCGCCCACACCCGCGATGGGCATCGTGCGACTGCAGCCCGATCTGTCCGATGCCGGGCTCGCCGATGGCCCGGTCTTCAAACGAGGCACCTGGATCCGCCAATCCCGGCCGATCCGCGTGCGCGGCACGCTCCAAGATAAGACCTGCCAATACGTGACCGCCCACGACGTTCAGGTCTGGCCCCTGCGTATCGAGAACGCCAGCTATCACGCGCGCGACATGGGCGTGCTCCACCTGCCCGAGCACATGCGCGGCAGGAGCGGCCCCAGCGCCGCCCTTCGCATTCGACTCAACGTCACCGCCGGCGACTTGGGAAAGATGGATCTCGATGAGCTGACGTTCCATCTGCCGGGCGATGGGCCCAAGCCGATCCGGATGTACGAGCAGATCTTTGCGCACGCCTCAAAGGTGCTCGTGCGCGATGGCCAGCCGATCCCGCGCACGCAGATCGAGCTCGGGGCCGAGTCGATCGAGCAGGTGGGCTTTGAGAACGATCAGGCGATGCTGCCGGTCGACCCTCGCTGCTACCAGGGCTATCGCCTGCTCAAGGAATACGCGTGCATGCCCAAGCGGTTCTTCTTCTTCAAAGTGCGGGGGCTCGGTGAGCACCTGCGCCAGATCGGCGGCGGCGCGTTCGAGATTGTCCTGCTCTTCGATCGCGAGGATGAGCGGCTGGACGATCAGGTTTCCAGCGAAGACCTGAGCCTTTTCTGCACACCCGTGGTCAACCTCTTCAAGTTTCAAAGCCCCGTGACGATCAGGCTCAGCGAACGCCGTGTGGAATACCCGATCGTCGCCGACGGCACCCGACGCATCGACTACGAGGTCCACTCGGTCGATTCGGTGCACGCGATCGGCAAGGGCGGCAAACGCCTGCATCCGTTCTATGCCTCTACCGACGCGCAAGACGCCCAGTCGGCGTACTTCGCGATCTCGCGCCTTTCTCGCACGATGGTCGACTCTGAGCTCGAGCAAGAGCAATGGCGATCGGACGACTATCGAGGCTCGGACGTGTTCATTTCCATCGTGGACCAAGCCGGCACGCCGACGATGAGTGAGTTCGATGCGCTCGATCTTGGTCTGATGGTGACCAACCGAGACTTGCCGTTGCACCTGCGCGATGAACCATTCAAGAGCTGGGAAGATTCGGGCGTGCCGATCGAGTCGATCGGTTTCATCGGTTCTCTTCGCCCGCCCCTGCCCGCGCTAGCGGGCGACGCCGGCGCGTGGGCGATCATCAGCCATCTGAAGCTCAACTACCTCTCGCTCATCGAGGACGACGGCGAGGACGAAGGGGCCGGCCCGATCAAGCAACTGCTCAAGCTCTACGCGCCCGTGCCCGAGGGCGCACGCCAGGACGCGTTGCGCGACGATCCCTGGTCGGACCAGATCCGGGGCATCCAGAGGGTTACGACCACGTCGATCACCCGGCGTGTGCCCGTACCCGGACCGATCAGCTTTGCCAAGGGCTTGGGCATCGAGATCGAGGTGGATGAGGGCAAGTTTGACGCGTCGGGTGTGCTCTTGCTCGGTGCCGTGCTCGAGCGGTTCCTGGCGCGGTACGCTTCGATCAACACGGTGATAGAGACATCGATCCGCACGCAGAACCGGGAAGT
>JAJDDL010000184.1 GCA_029260335.1 Phycisphaerales bacterium
CCATGCCCGTGACATCATCGCCCAGTGCAAGGCCGGTTCGGGCGTCGCCGAGATCGATCGCTAGATACCTCATGAGGAGGTATTCACCACAGTGGCACAGAGAGCACAGAGAAAACAGTGGGTGAGAAGGCAAGAAGAAAACGTAGAAATCACTCGATCACCTAAAGCCGGTCCCCAAGCGAATGCCCGCTCTTGTACTGTGTTCTCTGTGCCTCTGTGGTGAATCATCTTCTCCCTACTTCAAACCATCATCAAGCTCAGCGTGCAGAGCCTTCAACGCCTCGGCTTTCTCTTTGGACATCACGAGCGTCGCGTCGGGCGTGCGCACAACCACCAGCCCCTCACATCCAAGCAACGCGATGGTGTGGTCGTCATCCTCTCCGACTACCAGACAGTCCTTTGAGTCATTGAAGATCGCGGCCTTGCTTGGTCCTGCGCTGTTTCCAGATGCGTCCGCTTCGAGCGTCTGCCCGTAGCTTGGCCAACTACCCACATCGAGCCAATCCACTTTCATGTCGACGCAACAGATCAAGAAATCGGGGTCGGTCGAGGCCGGTTCCATGACGCCGAAGTCGACGCTTGTCTTGGGGAGTGTTGGATACACATCGCCGAGCACTGCGCTGCGCTGCGCGGAGTCCCAAGCCGCGCCGACACGAGTCAGCCCCGCGAAGTTCTCGGGCGCGAATCGTTCCAGGCAATCCATGACCGTCTGGGCATGGAACACGAACATGCCCGAGTTCCAGCCGTATTCGCCGCTTTGGACATACCGGGTCGCGCGTGCGAGATCGGGCTTTTCGACGAACTCTCGCGTTTTTGACGCGTGCTCGAAGCCGGGGATGGATGCGCCGATGTGCACGTAGCCGTAGCCCGTGGCCGGGTAGGTAGGCGTGATCGAGAAGGTCACCAGCCGACGCGGATCGTCCTCGACGAGCCTGAACCCCTCGTCCATGCGATCGCGAAAGACGTCCTGGGGCGTGATGACGTGATCTGCGGTCAGGACCGCGAACACCGCGTCGGGATCCTGCTGCAAGAGCACCGCAGCGGTCATGCCCACCGCGTTGATCGTGTCTCGCCCGATCGGTTCGCCCAGAATCTGGTCATCGCCGAAGGCTGGGAGGCTCTTGCGTATCGCGGCGCGAAACCGCTCGCCGGTGCAAATCAGTCGCCGCTCAGGATCGACCACTCCATCCAGCCGACTCGCGGCGACCTCAAGAAGCGAGCCCCAGCCGGCCTGCGTCTTCACAATTGGTAACAGTTGCTTCGGTCGCTCGGCCCGGCTCAGAGGCCAGAGCCTCGTGCCCGATCCACCGGCCATGATCATCGCGTGTCGTGCCATAGAGAGCGAGGATAGACCTCTATCGTTGAGGGCTGTCGCGAAACGTCCGATCCTGAGCGTTGATCGCTCGGTTCAAACCTCGTCGGGCTCATCGGGAGTCAACGGGTCATCGGGGTCTACGCCCAAACCCGGCGTGGGAACCCGCTTTCCGGCCTCGACCCACGGGTCGACGATTTCCTCGGGCTTCTTCCGTCGCTCGCCGCCGTCGCCCCAATGCCGCTTGGCCAGCATCAGAAGCACGAGGCCGCCGATGAGCACGAGTGTGAGCAGCAGCAACGCGACGAGCAGGGCGGTCCCCTGCCGAGTCACCTTGGCGGCTCCTTCGGGGAGCTCTGCAACTGTGATGATCCAAGTGTCCAAGCCCATGCACCGACTATATCGCGCCCAGGGCGGAACTCCGCGCCAGCTGCCTGGGTGCCATGGCCGCCCCTAGGCGGCTAAGCCGAGCGCAGCTTGGTCGGAGTCACATTTGTGCCAGTTGTCGTCGCGATCAAGTCATCGCATAGCTGCTCAAAGCAGCAGCCATACCACCCACGGAGGCGGTCCCTAGCTCCCGATCCGTTCGGCAGATCGAGTGCCGACCCGCTCGATCCGACTCGGGGTATCGGCGTTGGACACCCAGCGGGTCATCCCGGTCTGGCGTGCACTGGTCCGATCCCCGATGGACCAATCCGTGTTGACCCATTGCACTTTGGGACGCGTTTGTTCGGTCTCGTTGCCAGCAAGGTGCCGGTTGTCGTCGTTGTCGATGCTTGAACTGGCGTCAAAGAGTCCCGATTGCTGCAAGCCGACCACACCCACGATCAGCAAAAGCAGTGCAGCGCTTGAGTTTCGCACAGCCCTCCGGCGCCTGCCGCGCCGTTGCACCTCGTGAGTTGCGAGCCCCCGGATACGCCGTCGTGATTGTTCGATCAGATCATCTCGTTCAGTCATCACCAAACTCCTCGCGGGCTTTGCTGCGCAGTCTTGCGATCGTCCGCCGAAGCAGACCATGCCCGCTTCCCTCACTCAAGCCAAGGTGACCGCCGACATCACGCACCGAGCGTCCCCGTCCAAACCTCGCCTCGACCACGCCTTGCTCGCGCGCGTCCATCCGGGCGAGCTCACAGAGCACCCAGGCAATCCGTTCACCAAGTTCCGGATCGAGTCCGCTGTCAGCTGCGTCGATCCTCTCGCCGCGCATCGCCGCGGCTTCCAACTCGCGGTGCGCCCGGCGGCGCTCGGCACGCAGCCGATCCAACGCCGCCCGATGCACGACCTTGCCCATCCAGGCGTCGACTTGCTCAAGGGTGGTCAGTTCGGGGATCTTTCTCGCCGCGCGGATCATGGTGTCCTGGACGACATCCAGGCAAAAGGCTTCGTCGCGCCTGGTGAGCCTCTGGGCCATCGCCAGGGCTCGATCGAACCAGGCGTCGTGGAGTTGGGTGAAGGCGTCGGTGTCGCCGCGCGCGATCGCACGCGTCAATCGACGCGCACCATCGCCCGGACTGCGCTGCGCTTCAGAGATTCTGATTGCCCCGATGGCCATGTTCATCAATACCGGTCCGACGCGGTTGGGATCCAAGGGATTCGCCGCGGATCTGGTTTGTTAGTCCTTGCGTTTGGCTCGCTCAAGCTGGTCCTTGAGCGATCGGATCTCCCTCTCCAGGGCTTGGACCATCTCGTCGCGTTGGTTCTGGGTCTTGGCGAGCTGGCCGCGGAGCCTCTGAACCTCTGATTGCATCATCTCACATTCCACGGCTTGGACCTCGGCCCGCACCATCATTTCGTTGAGACGATCTGCGAGTTTGTCACACTCGGCGTGCTTGCGTTCGAGGGTGCGTTGGGTCTCCTCGAGTCTGACTTCCAGTCGCGTCGCGTGCATGACCATGTCGCGCTGCTCGGCGGCCTCGACTTCTCGCACGCTCTCAAGCTCTGCTTGCAGTCGCGCGAGCTGATCCGTGCGTCGGGTCAACTCGGCGTTCACTGCCGATTGATCCGCTTGCCTCTGCTCGCTCTGGACCTGCACCGCTTGCATCTCTGCAAGGCGTGACTCGAGGAGAGCGAGGTTTTGCTCTGCGACCGCTAGTTCTCGCGTGAGTGGTTCGACGCGGTTCTTGCTTCCATCTGCTTGAGCGCGAAGATCTGCGAGCTGCTGGTGAAGTTCCTCTCGCTCCTGGAGAATGGCTCGCATCTGATCGTGCAGCTGTGTGGCGTTCGAGTTCTCAGGAGTCCCTCTGGGTTGCTCCTTCACGGCCTCCAGCTTCGCCTTCATCTGGTGTAGCATCACCTCTGCCTGCTCCATCTGGAGCCTCGCGTGCTGCAACGCGACCTGCTGCTCGCGGATCTCGCCCTTGGACACCTGGCCGCTCGCGTGCAGGTCCGTCATCTCGGCAAGCGCCGCCTCCCGCGTCGTCAGATCGACGTGTGCGCGGTCCACCGCCACCATGGCCAGCCGAAGCTCAGACTCGGCTTGGGCCTTGCGCAGGTTTGCGATCGCCTCGGGGCCTTGGCCGATAGCCTTGACCTGCTGCTTCATCGACTCGGCCCGCGCCTCGGATTCGTTCATCGCCAGATGCGCATGCTCGAGTGCGGCACGCAACTCCCGCACCTCGCCCATGCTGACCGCGCCAGCCTGAGCGAGTTGCTCGGCCTCATTCAGCTTATCTGCGCGAAGCTGGATCTCCAACTGGGCACGCTGGATATCGATCATGGCCAACTTGAGAGCCGCTTCCATTTCTGCTCGCCGCGTCTTATCCACCTTCGACGTGTCTAACACCACGCCTGTGCGATTCGTCCGGTTGACGGCGACAAACTGGCGGGCCCGGCGGATGTCCTCGCGGAGCAAGTTGAGCGTTTCCTCTACCGCTGCGAGTTCGGGTTCCTCGGCACGCACGATCAGCAAGCCGGATTCGTCGTGAAAGGTCACCTGCGCTTGGGCCGTGCCCTCTTCACGAGCCGCGGCGAGCGCTGCTTCGACCGCCGTCAGCACGCTCGCCGGCGCCGTCGCCACCGGGGCTCGCAGGGGATCGCCCGGCCCGGGTTCGATCAGTTCTTTGAGTGAGAAGACCCGGACCCGCTGATCCTCGGCGTCGAGGTCGATCACCGCGGTGGTCGCCATCGCGGTCTTGGTCCAGACCGATTCCCTGTCCAGATCTCCCTCGGCGGTCGAGAGCGTCGCCGCCAGGCCCACACAACCGACCAACATCGCCGCGAATCCAGCTCGACGCTTCATTGCCATACTCCATGCCATGGGAGAACCCGCTATCCATAAAGAGGGCCGCTCATGCGGCCCAACACTCCATAGACGCCGGTCGCTGCTCCGCGCGGCGCGAATGCCAGGACTTGAGATCTGAAATCTCAAATCTCAAATCTCAGATTTCAGATTTCAGATTTCAGATCTCAAATCCGAGATCCAAGGTTGAGATCTCTAACCTGAAAACTCGGGTCTGGGCTCTCAAATCCGGACCTCGCCTACCATCGCGTCCACTGGAAAGGACCTGACCATGCACTTCGAAGCTCACCAGTCGGTGATCGACGATCTTGAGGCGCGGATCTTGACAATCCGCGACTCTCTTTAACTACGACGCCAAGCTCCTGAAACTTGCAGAGCTCGAAGAGAAGATGGGTGCCGCCGACCTCTGGGATAACCAGGAGAAGGCCCAGGCGATCGTTGCAGAGCTCAAGCTCAACAGGGCCCAGACCGAGCCTCTGAAGAAGGTCATGGCCGAGTTCGAGGACGCCAAGGTCGCGTACGAGATGGCCCGCGAGGATTCCGACAAGGACCTGCTCGAAGAGGCCGACGAGTCGCTCTTCAAGCTCGTCAATGAGATGGAGCGCGTCGAGCTCCAATCCCTGCTCTCGGGCAAGCACGACCACCGCAACTGCTTCTTGACGATCTCGGCTGGTGACGGCGGCACCGAGGCCAACGATTGGGCCGAGATGCTCTTTCGCATGTACCTCTACTACACCGAGAAGCAGGGCTTTAAGGTCGAGGAGATCTCCAAGAGCCACGGCACCGAGGTCGGCATCGACCACGTCACCCTCTTCGTCAAGGGCCCATACGCCTTCGGCTATCTCAACTGTGAACGCGGCACCCACCGACTCGCCCGCGTCAGTCCCTTTAATGCTCAGGGCAAACGCCAGACGTCGTTCGCGACGGTCGACGTCACCCCCGAGTTTGAAGAGACGAGCGTCGAGATCCCCGAGAAAGAACTCGAGATCACCGCCTTCGCCCGCTCTTCAGGCCCCGGCGGCCAGAACGTCAACAAGGTCGCGAGCGCCATCCGCCTCGTGCACAAGCCCACCGGCATCATGGTCGTCGCCAGCACCTATCGCGAGCAGCCGCAGAACAAGCGGCAGGCGATGAACATCCTGCAGGCGAAGCTTGAGCTGATGGAAGAGGAACGCCGCGAAGCCGAGATCAAGCAGGCCTCGGGTGGGGATCTGAATCGGGGCTGGGGGACGCAGATCCGCTCGTATGTCATCTACGACAACCGGGTGAAGGACCATCGCACGGGGCATGAGTCGGGGAATCCGCAGATGGTGCTTGATGGTGAGATTGCGCCGTTTATTGATGCGGAGTTGAAGCGCAGGCGGTCTGTAAAAGAGTCGTAGGCGGCAACGCAAGAGTAGATTGATTCCATCCGATCGCCGGACTTTGCCCCGGGCACACAGGACAATCGCTCGTTGCTCAGTTTTGAGTCATAATTCGAATATTCTCCACACACTTGTTGCAACTCGTGCCACACGTCATGAGATTCTGCACGAACGACCACATCTAGATAGACCTCTCCTGCTCGCCCATTACACTCAACTCACGCAGTTCATCAGCGCTGTGACGCGGCAGATGCAACGGGGCGAATCTATCGGAGACTGTGATGCCAAAGGACCTCACCGAGAAAGAAATCCGCCGTCAACTCCGGCGCATCAACGAACGCCTTGAGGCCATCGAAGGCGGCGGGCATGGCGATGGCCATGACGGTGACTACGAAGGCGATCCGCCGAACGACGCGCCCAAGCAATGCTGCGCGCTGCCGATGGTCCCCACGCGCGAACTCGAATCCGGCATCGACCCCGGCCGCGAGAGCCTCATCCGGTCCATCGAGAAGAAGTGGGTCAACGGCACGACGCTCAGGTACTACTTCTACGGCGGCGGCGCGTGGGGTGGCAGCGCTGACCAACAGCAAGTCGTCCAAGACGCCTTCGAGGAATGGGCCGCGCTTGGTATCGGCATCACGTTTCAGAAGACCGAGTCCAAAGATGAATCCGACATCCGCATCGGCTTCAAGCGGGGCGATGGCGCGTGGTCCTACGTGGGACGCGATGTGTGGGGGATTTCCAAGAGCAAGCGCACGATGAACTTCGGCTGGCACCTTGCCGGGCAAGATGGCCGGGATACCGCGCTGCACGAGATCGGGCACACGCTCGGTTTCCATCACGAGCAGCAGAATCCGTTCGCGGGGATCGTGTGGGATGAGGACGCCGTGTATGCGGCTTTCGGCGGCCCGCCCAACAACTGGCCCCGCAACCAGATCTTCAACAACGTCTTGCGCAAGCTCGATCCCAACTCCGTCGAGGGTTCAGAATGGGACCCGCACTCGGTGATGCAGTACCAGATCGGTCCAGGGCTCATCATCGAGCCGGCCCGCTTCCGCAACGGCCTATTTCCCAATGGGGGCTTGTCAGAAATCGATAAAGAACGTATCCGCGTGTTCTATCCGGAGATCCAGGACGATCTCGAAGACCTCCGGCCGTTCGACGCCAAGCGGCTGGTGTTGGAGCCCGCTCAGCAGGCGAACTTTGAGATCAATCCGACGCAGACACGCAGGTACCGGATCCAGACCTTCGGCTTCTCGGACACCGTCATGGTCCTGTTCGAGGACAACGACGGCAATCTCGAGCACTTCGCCGCCGACGATGACAGCGGCTGGAGCCGAAACGCGAGCCTCAATGTGCGGCTGGTGCGCAATCGCCGATACGTGCTGCGCGTGCGGCTGTACTTCAGCGCCGATAGCGGCGAGAGCGCCGTCATGATGTGGTAGCGCCGAGTTCGGGCGTGCTCGGTGCATGAACCCTCAGATTTCACTCTAGAAACGGGGCGAGGCCATTCGGCCTCGTCCCGCTTTGCTTCAGTCTGAAGACGCCGAGCCCCGGACGTCTTCACTCATAGATACCTATCGCCTGCGTCTGCACGCGACGATTCCGCCAAAGGCGAGCAATTCCATCGAGCCGGGCGCCGGCGCGAGGATGTCGTAGTTGAACGCAACTTCCACCACGCCATTGAACGGCGGGCTGATCGGCACGCCCATGTCATCGCGCTCGATGAAGCCGTCGGACAAGGTCGTGTCATAGAACGCGAACCACTCGTAGTCCGGACTGCCAACCAGAAAGCCATCGACGACCTGGCCCACGAAGCCCTCCGAAGGCACCAAGCCATGCGCACCATCGAACGCGATGCCGAGTTCACCGTTGTAGTCGGGGCTGACAAACATCGCCAGTTCCACATCGGTGCCGGGCTTCTCGGGATAGTCCGACTCGACCTCCACACCGTCGACCATCCACGAGATCGTGAAGCTGTCGGTGCCCGCGGGGGCTTCGAAGTTCTTGGTCCCGCCCGCAGCGATATTCACGTCATCCGTTGCATCGCCTCGAAGCTTGATATCCGTTCGGACGCCCTTGTTGTTGGACTCGCTGAACGCGTACAGATCCGACATGGTCCGGACGCCGTTGGACGTGTTCTTGACCCGGATGAGGTCCGCGTTCGCCGTCGCGGCGGGCAACACCATTCCCGCGCTCAACACCAGTCTCAGTGTGCGCGCACGATTACCACTCTTGCTCAACATGATCGTTCCAATCTGTTAGAGGGCTTGAGCGCACGAGACCACGCGCCTCGCAGCGCTAAGCCCCATCTCACTCGGGGTCGTTGCCCCGACGAACGCCGCCGGCGACCCAGCTGCCATGAACGAAGCCCACACCGAGAACTCACGCGCATTGCGAGGGCGCACTCTCAATGTGAGTCTCAGATCTCTCATCTCTCTCGTGAGCCAGCCGTCTCTTTCGAGATCACCACTCGAGAAATACGGATCGTTGAAGTACCAGTAGCGTGTCGTCGGCAGAGATGACCGAATCTGCGGCTGATTCAAGATGCCCGTACGGGACGATGAAGACACGGAGAACGAGATCAACGCGGTCCGCGTCGTCGACACGTTCGACGTGGAACCGGGCGTTTGCCAGGGGCAAATGGCTTTCAGACAACTGGAATATGGAGAACGACCAGCGCCATGGCCGGTACGCCAGCAGTTCATTGCCGGCGCGGTCCCCGACGACGACGATCACGTCCCGCTGGGACTCGTACTCGCGTGGGAACGCGATCTCAAGCTCAACAAGACCGTTCGACTCGTCACTTCCGACCACCGTAAACAGCTTCTCGGGCTGCGCCGAGATCTGGCGACGAATCAGCAGCGCGAGTGCGTCGACATCGAGACCGCGCGGATACTTCCGAGAGCGTCCGCTCAACTCATCACGCATCGCACGCTCTTGCGAAGTCATCGCCTCACGAGGCTTGCCGATCGGTGCCTTCATCGCGAGCTTGCGATCCGACATCATGGCCATGCAGCCGCCCAAGTGCGCGAGGCACAGCGCGATCACAAGTAGCCTCCAATCAAATCGACGCAATGGGCCCAGCAAGGCTTGATCATTCTTTCAGCTCCCGAGCCACGCTATCCACAAACCGCCGCAACGCCGGCAAGGAAGCCAAGTAATCAGCGTTCACCTGCAGCGCGATCGCCGCGTCGATCTCTGGATAGTAACTCACATTGGAGAGATACCCAGGGAACCAGCCGCTGTGCCCGATGGCGAGCCCGGCCTCGGTCTCCCGCACGATCACGCCGAGGCCATAGCGGACGCCGGGCCCTAATCCAGGAGCATCGACCCCATCCACCATCATCGCGCTCGTCTGCTCGCGCAACAGATCGCCCGATGCGAGCGCTCGCATCCACCGCGCCAGGTCTGCGGACGTCGAGACGAACCCGCCGCCGGTCCATTCCATTTGCGGATTGAATGCGACGTACTTCCCGTCCCGCGCTACCTCATGATCGACCGGAAACGGGTTCGAGTCGTTTGCGTAACCGCTAATCAGGCCCTTTAGCTCCGGCCGATTTTGGCGCGACGTCTCTTCCAGACCCAAGGGCGTCAGTAGCCAATCATCCGCTAGGTCATAGAACGATCGACCGCTCGCACGCTCGATCACCATGCCGAGCATGATGTAGTTGGTATCTGCGTACGACCAGCCCTTGCCTGCGGGAAACATGGGCTCGGTCCCCTCGACAAACGCGAGTAACTGCCGAGGCGACCACTCCCGCTCGGGTTCCTTGGCGATTGCCTCGTGAAACGCGGGCATCTGGACGTGCTCGCGGATCCCCGACGTGTGGTGCATGAGCTGGCGGACAGTAACTGTCTCGGCGTTCGGCAGGCGTGCGAACCAGGGCTCATCCGCAAAGAACTCCATGACTCGCGCATCCAGATCCAGCTTCCCTCGCTCGACCAAGAGCAGCGCCACGCCTGCGGCGTACGTCTTGCCAATCGACCCGGCGAGCATCCGATCCCCTACCCGCATCGCCGTTGCCGGATCCTTGCGCGAAAGCCCGCTTGCGCACAACGCCTCGACGACCTCGCCATCATCAAGCTCCATCACGACCGCTGCGGTTGCTCCGGGCACTTGATACCGCTCGCACAGTACGTCCAGGCGAGCTTGCAGATCTTGCTCAAGCTGTTGCACCGTCTTGGCTTGTTCGATTTGAGCCCGAGCCATTCCGCCGACCAATGCCAGTGTTCCCAACGCTACTAGCCATCCGAGTTGCTTCACCATCGCTACCCCCTTCGATGGTGTCACCTACCGCCGATCAGCACAGAGGTTCAACACCAGAGGTGCAGGTCCGGTTCTCAATGGGTCCAGAGACCGAGTATGCACGCCTTATCCGGGGTGCAGTTCTTCGATGAAGCCGGACAGGAAGAAGTTGGTTTGACCAGGGAAGATCGGTGCGTTATCGAGCGTGTGCGTCCAAGGGGTGTTCTGTGAATCGAGAAAGGCTGGGGGCCGCCCTTCATGCATGAAACAGACCCCGAGGGCGTCACCCTCGGGGCCTTGCACAAGAAGCGTTTCACCAGGGCTTGAGCGGGTGCGTAACCCGAAGCTCGCCCGCCATCCTCCTCCTTGCGGCTCGCTTTGCAAGCCGCGTGTTCCGCCCGAGCATCCACAACCAGATGCCGAAGAGGCCGAGAAATGCGATTGGAATCCAGGGTGTTCCGAATACCGCGTTCTGTACGAGATCGGCCGTCGTGTCGACTGTGTCCACCGAGGCCATGTTTGCTTCCACCGAGTTCACAAGCAGCTCCGCTGTATCGCGCGTCGAATCAGATGCACGGCCCGCCGTCCCGGCGTGCCGAGGACGTGATCTTCAATAGTCGGGTGCGGATTCCTCTGTCGAGGCAAGCTCCGCGTCGTTTTCAATCTCGAACCGTTCACCCTGGAGCTCGACGATCTGAGGCGAGCTCTCCTCGGTCATCCGGTTGTTGGATTCATCCATCGCGATCAGATCGCTCCAGGATCTGCCGTCGAGGGCTTCCTGTTCCGGTTCCTCCGACATGGCAAGCTGTTCGGGATTCAGTTGCGAGTGGATCGCGTCGAGCAGTTGCTGCGACGCCATAGCGTCGCCTTGGGTACCAATGCGGATGGCGATGCGCGTCTGATCGCCTTCGTCGGCGAACATGCGGATGATGATCGCGTCGCCGTTGGCGCGTTCGCCGAGCACGCGCGCTTCCATGTCGTTCATGCCGTGTTTCTTGAGATCGAACGCCAGGGCGTCGAAGGCGCTGAGTGTTGCGTCGTAGCTCTGTTGGAGCGATGCGCTCTGGGTCGAGTCGAGCCGTCCATTGGTGAGCGTTGCCACCGGCATGGTTTGGGGCTCACGGAATGTCAGCGCATCCGATGATGCCGGGGACTCTGTCCCGCTCAGGCGTGCCTCGGAACTTTCGTCCGAGCTCGAAAACAAAGAGCAGCCGCCCGCGGCGAATGCGAGGGCGGCCGCGGAACCAGCGATGAGAAGTCGATTACTCTGCATGAGATCCTCCTTCCGAGCGTTCGCTCGATGTCAGAACATGCGAAGTGATCGCCTCGAGACCTGCAAGGTCTCGGGAAGTTGGAGCAAATCGGGTTTGCCTAATCGTCACTCGATGCGCAAGTTAAGACAGATGAGCCCGAGTAATCCCCAGAAACCCCGAGAAACGAGGTAGTCGTGAGGCGTTATCGCTCGCGGAAACTGCGCAAGGGACGCGGCCCCGAGCAGCATCCGACTGGGCGGGCACCGTCGCCATCACCGATCGACGTCGTGCGCTTGGGCTTGGCGTCCTCGCTCGCACCCCCGGCGATGACCCCGATGATCAGCATCCCGACCATCGCCAGCCACATGACCGGCGGCACGACTATGTCGAACGCCAGCGCAAGCACCAATCCGACCGCGGCAAGCCCGAGAATCATCAACAGCGCCATCAGCAGGCGAATCCCCGCTTGGCTGGATTCGTCCTGTTCGGGCTCTGCTATCGGGGCCTCACAGGCACAGGCCGACTCCGGCGGGTGAAACTCGCCATCGTTCGACGGGCCTGTCAGCCGAACATACGTAGGCGGTTGGGCCGGCTGAGTGTTCTGGTTGTCGCTGCTAGTTGCCACCGAGACTCCTCTTCGACTCTTCGAATCAAACGGTGAACAGGTTTCGTCGCTCTGGCATTCCCGACTGTGGGATTGAGGATTCGGACCTCAGGAGTGCCCCGGCAACCAGTTCGCTATCAACCACCGGACCGTTGGAGTTCAGTCCGGGCCCGCAGGCCGTCGTTCTCGAATGTCACGCCCAAACGCCCGTCGCCGAGCGATCGCAGCCTCTCGGCGAGCGCGGGGCCATCTTGCGGCTGGCCCGGATGACCGTAGACGCTGGATTCCATGGTGCGGAATCGATCGTTCCAGACATACTGACCGCCCGCGGGATCGACCAGTCGCACACGGAACTGATCGAGATGGAATCTGACGGGGTCGGTGTCCGGATGCAGCCGCTTCCACTCATTGAGGATCGCGATGTTGTCCCACGCACGCAGCTGCATGCGCTGCTCGAACTGATCGCTGAAGATGCCCAGGAAGGTGCGCCAGCCATCGCGTGAGAGGTTCAGCGCGAGATTCTCGCCGAGCCAGGGGCTCGGCTCGGCTGTGGCCACCGCATTCTGATCTGCATTCCGCTCGCCGTCGCTTCGCGCAACCTCGCGATCGATTGCGCGTTGGAGCACGTTCTCGTGCATGCTCACAATCAGCGCCCGAGGCATCACGGCATAGAACACGCTTATTTCGTCAAAGTCTTCGCCGCTCTTGGCCGCTTCTGCAATCCCGACCCGTACGTATCCCCGCCCGTTGTGCTTGCGCGGCTCCCACACGGTCGTCTCGGGAGAAGTCTGCTCCATGAACCCACGCACAGCCGCGAGAAACGCCGTGAGCTTCACGACACTCTTGGACTCCACGTAGATCGCAACCGGGATCGCAAACCCTGCCTCTGTGATGACGTCCTGTGCGCCATCCTCGCCCGCGTCGGCGAGCTTCTCCCAGATTGGATCGGGATCGGCGTACACCGAGAGTGTTTGGCCTATCCAATCCAGGGGGTTGAACTGAAGTCTGAGCATCCCGGTGGCCATGCCCGCATAGTTCTGCATGAGCGGCGCTTCGGTGTTGATGCTCGTGGCAAAGTGCGCGAGCGTGTCGTGCGGATCCGCGTTGGTGATAGTCGCACCCTCGCTTATATCCAACCAATACCGGTAACGCGATCCCACGATCAGGGGCATGACAGACAGGTCTGTCGCCAGCCGATCGTCCTCAACGCTGAAGCGCAGCGCGACCGGATCAAACGCCCAACGCCAGTTCCGTTGATAGCCGTCACGCCAGCGTTCGTACGCCTGGGCCTCGGCTTCGGTCGCCGTATCGAGTGACATCTCGGCGATCGGGGTCATGAACTCAAGGGATCCATAAGCCGACGAACTGACGCCGTGACTGGTTCGGCGGATGGTGCCCAGATTCATCTGCTGCGATCCGGGCACGAAGACCACGCCATCGCCCCCGCTCTCGATCATGCGCGCGGTCGCGTCGGCGAGCAGGGACGAGGCCACCATCCGCCGAGCGGTGCCGATCCGCCAACGCGGCCCGGACCATCGCCGGATCGTCGCGTCGCTCAGCATCAGGAATCCCGACTCCTTCTCGGCATCATCGCTCTGATCGAGCGAATAGCGATTGCGGAAGAAGTGATACTCCTCGAGCGACGCCAGCGCGTCGGTTTCGCCTTGCATGACACTCGCAAGCCGGTCGAGTTGAGCGGTCGAGTTGGTGACGACGATGGTCTCGCCGAGCGTTGCGACATAGGAGCAGATCGCTCGATCCGGCGAGCGATAGCCCTTGTAGGCGACGCCGTTGATCTTGCCCTGTTCGGGCTTGGCATCGGGGTTGGATCGGGCGCTGGCCTGAATCTGCGCGTGCAGAATGTCGTGGAGCATCTCTGCGCTCACCGGCTCAAAGAGGATGGCCACGTCGGTGCCGCTTGGGAAGTAGGGGTCCGAGCCCGTCAGCGCAACCGAGCGGACGAACGATGGGCCGAGCATGCGTGCGAGCGCCCCGCGCGGCAAGGCCAGTTGTCGCTCGTATCGCTCAAGCGTGCGGGCGTCCTCGGGTCTCGGCGTCGTGAGCTCAAAGATCGGCAGGTCGCCGTCTTCGAGTTCATCGAGCACATTCATGAACTCGCCGAACGATGGAAAGAACACCGCGTGCTGATCGAACGGAATTGCAGCGGCAAGCGTGTCGAGCGTCGGCTTTGCGCCCGCAACCAGCTCGGTCCAGTCATACTCCTCGATCGTGATGCCCTCGATCGTGTCGATGGACACGGTGCGTGCGCCCGGGGCGATCTGGGGGAGGAACCGATCGAGTTGGAGGTTCTCTGCGACCGCGCGACCGCCGGTGAACAGCGCAAACGCGTCGTCGAAGTCTCGGCCCGGACGCCGGGGTTGGTTGTTGCGTGCGTCCTGGCCGAGCACGGCTCGGGCGTCGGATGCGCGAAAGCGGAACCAAGCGGTGCCGGGGAGGTTGCGGGATTGGAGTCCTTCGTAGTAGTCGCGCCGGGCCTCGTGGAATGCAGTCTCGGCGTCATTGTCATGGCGAACGTCAGCAGCATCGTCCGGATCGATTGAGAACTTGGTGACGACCATCTCCGAGTAATCTGACTTGGGAATCACAAGCACGCCGGTGACACGTTCGCCCTTCGCGGCACGGACGCACAAGCGATACTCGCGCAGAGCCTCTCGGCGGAACCGGGTCTGCTCCGACGGCGCAGCGAGATACGCCTGCGCACCGCCGGGTGGGCCATCGAGGCTCACCCTGGGCTCCATGTAGGGCATGCGCTCCCAGTTGCTGTGGAAACGACTCTCGTCGGGACCGGGAAACTCGCCCTCTGTGAGCTCAAGATCCGCCAGCCGGATCTCGTAGTAGGAGGTGTCCTGGGCGCTCGCGGGGGCAAGAACAACGGCAAAACAGATCGCGACGGCGATGATCCTGGGCAGGCGCATGATCGGCTCCTTTGGCTATCTGAAGCGTAGCGATCGGTGATGGCGCGAGGTGAGAATTCCGGTCGCGGCGCGCGAGTTGTATTGGGATCAAGGGAAGTGAGATTGCCGCGGGAAGTGCCCAGGCTCGCGCCAGGGCCTCTGAAGGGGAACGGGCGCTGCCAGTGATATCAGTTTCTCGAAGCTGGCGTCCCATCGGCCTGATGGAGCCGGGACGACATCGACCGGGCCATCCGGCGGGCGAACTCGATGAGATCGTCCTTGATCTCCGTCTGCACAGTCTCTTCCACGGTCCGTTCCCAGAGTTGGAGCCAGCGTTGGAAGTGGTGTTGCTCAAGACTCGCGAGTTGTTGATGCACCTGCAGCGGGCTGCCTGAGTATCGGCCGGCTTTGTAGATCGCCGAGTTCCAGAAGTCGTTCATCTTCGCGAGGTGGGTATCCCAATCTTTGATCGCGTTGTCGAAGATGGGGCCGAGGATGGGATCGGTGCGGATTGTGGAGTAGAAGGTGCTGACGAGGTGGGCGATCTCTTCTTCTCGTTCTGGCCCAAGGGGCGTTCTGGCATCGCGGCGGTCAGTGATGGGAAGATCGCGGGACATGAACGCTTGCTCCAAAGTGGTATACGGAATACCATAATAGCGAGGCCGATGCAGGAGGGCAAGGTGTGCGATTAGCTGACCGGACCGACTTTGCGTTGCGTCTCTTGATGCTGCTCGCGGCGAGCGAGCGCCGGCACGCCGTGGCGGATGCGGCCGAGTGCCTCGGGGTGTCTGCAAACCACTTGTCGAAGGTCGTGCAAGCGTTGCAAGCCGAGGGGTGGGTGAGCACAAGCCGCGGGCGAGGCGGAGGAGTCGAACTCTCTGCGCGCGCTCGGGAGTTACAGGTCGGAAAGATCGTCCGAGCGATGGAGCCGGACTTTGGAGTTGTCGAGTGCTTCCGGGAGCGGGGCTTTTGTTCACTAGAGGGCGCGTGCGGATTGCAGGGTGTGTTGGAAAGTGCTCGCCAGGCGTTTCTTGCCGAACTCGACGCGGTGACTCTTGAGGATCTTGTTCGTGGCCGCAAGCGAGAGCTGGTGCGGGTGACTCTGGGCTCAAACTAACAAGAGGAACGTGAATGAGCGAGCGATCACAGAGCAGGCCCGAGGATCAGTTGCCGGCGCATGTGTTTGAGTTGAACGCCGAAGCCGAGGAACTGCTGGCGGGCGTGGCCGACGGCGGCCACAAGCAGCGGACGCTCTATCGGTGCGGCAAGACAACCGTCGCGATGTTCGCATTGGGAACCGGTGGCGGGCTGCCTCGCCATGCCGTGGACGGAGTTGTGACCGTGCAGGTCTTGCGGGGGCGAGTGAGCATGGACACGCCCGGGCGGGTTCTGGAGTTCGCCGTTGGAGGGCTGCTGCGCATGGAGCCCGGGCTGGAACACAATGTGAGTGCTGTTGAGGTTTCGGTGATATTGGTTCATATTGCGCGCGTGTGAACCG
>JAJDDL010000185.1 GCA_029260335.1 Phycisphaerales bacterium
GAACGCTCCGTCGATCTCCGATCCGTTCGCCGAATCTCTGGTGGCATCGGTGTTGTTGCCAAAGCCAGTGCCGACGGTCTGGCCGAAAAGCGCCGGGCCATACTCGGCATTGAAGTTTGCGCCATCGATCTGGGCCTGCGCCGAACCCGCCGCGAGCCCAGCAATCGCGAGTACACATAATCGTCTCATTCTCTCCTCCTCATTCCTGCTCCCGGCGTCCAATCCGAGAGCCTGGTGTCTTGTCACGTAAGAGACTACCAGTCCAGATTATGCGAGATACCTGACGAATCCAAGCGGAATCCCAAACGCGGGATCCTGTCCAAGACCTCATGGGTGCAGGATTTGCGTTCTTCTCCTGCCCCGCGCTCCAGGGGTCGCGACCAGATGCGTGCTCTGGGGGGCATCATGCCCAGCGCATCGGTTGCTGAGCCAGATCTTGCGAGAGTGATGGGTCTGAGAGGCAGGCAAACCTCTTGCTTGCCAGTGGGTTATGAATCTCTGCGTGACCGCCCTGAGCTCCAGCGTACCATCCGCCCATGCCACGCCGAGCCGCCGTTATTGCCGCCGTTCGCACGCCCATTGGCCGCTACGGCGGTACGCTGGCCAGCGTGCGTCCTGACGACCTCGCGGCCTTGGTCATTCGGACGCTGATGGACCGCACGGGCGTCGACCCGGCACTCATCGACGACGTCTATCTCGGAGCCGCAAACCAGGCCGGCGAGGACAACCGCAACGTGGCCCGCATGGCGGCGCTGCTCGCGGGGCTTCCCGTGACAGTGCCCGGCTCGACCGTAAACCGGTTGTGTGCGTCGGGGCTGGAGGCGATCAATCTGGCCGCCCGGCTGATCGAGGCGGATCACGGAGACGTGCTCATCGCAGGCGGCGTGGAGTCGATGAGCCGAGCGCCGTACGTGCTGGGCAAATCCGAGGCTGCGTACGGGCGAACGCAAGAGCTCTACGACACGTCGATCGGATGGCGGTTTATCAATCCCCGGATGGAAAAGCTCGGACACACCGACTCGCTTGGGATGACCGCGGAAAACGTGGCAATGAAGCACGGGATATCTCGTGAAGAGCAGGACCGCTTCGCGGTGTCGAGCCAGCAGAAGTGGAACGAAGCGCAAAGGGCAGGGAAGTTCGAGTCAGAACTCGTGCCGGTGGAGATCCCAAAGCGTCGGGGCGACCCAGTGTTGGTAGACACCGACGAACACCCGCGGCCGGACACCACGCTCGAGCAGTTGGCCAAACTCCGCCCGGCCTTCACAAAGAGCGACGATGGAACGGTGACAGCGGGGAACTCATCCGGCGTCAACGACGGGGCCGCGGCGCTGCTTCTGGTCGAAGCGTCTCGAGCCGAGGCGTTGGGACTGACGCCGATCGCTTTCGTGGGGCCGAGCGCGTCCGCGGGGGTGGAGCCGGCGTTCATGGGCATTGGGCCCGTGCCTGCGGTCCGCAAGGCGTTGCGTCGTGCCGGACGCACGCTCAATGAGATCGGGCTCATCGAACTGAACGAGGCGTTTGCGGCCCAATCGATTGCGTGCATTCGGGAGCTTGGGCTGGATGAGGCTCAGGTGAACGTCAACGGCGGAGCTATCGCACTCGGGCACCCGCTCGGATGCAGCGGAGCGAGGATCGTCACGACGCTGCTGCACGAGATGGCCCGGACCGGCACCGATCGCGGGCTGGCGACACTGTGCGTGGGCGTCGGGCAGGGGCTGGCGACGGTGTTCGAACGCTCCTGACTCTCGACCTCACGCCATCGCGTGGATCGTCTCGAAACCGGTCTCTATCGCGCCAACGAGCGCGTCGATCTCGGTCTCGGTCATGGGCGTGGAGAGCACCGCAGTACAAGTGTTGACCATGACAAAGCCGGCGTCGAAGAGGTGGTCGAGCAAGACCTTCAAGCGGGCATTCTCTTGGGGCGTGGTGTAGGCCTCGCGGAAGTTGTGCGGCGGGCGGTCCTTCATGTGGACGCGAAAGAGCGAGCCGCCGCCGGTGACGCAAGCCCGCACTCCCGTGCGCTGGATTGCATTGCGAACGCCGTTCATAGCTCGCTCGGCGAGACCGTTGAGCCGTTCGATGGCTGGGCGGTCAAAGTGTTCCATGGCCGCGAGCCCGGCTGCGGTGCTGATAGGGTTGGCGCTGAAGGTCCCCGAGTGCGGGTAGACGAAGTTGCTCGACTTGGGGTTCATGACGTCCATGACATCGGCCCGACCGGTGACGGCCCCGACCGGGAACCCGCCGCCGATCATCTTGCCTAGGGCGGTGAGGTCGGGCGTGAGTTCATACAGGTTCTGCAGCCCGCCAAACTCGGATCGGAAGGTGATGACCTCGTCGAGCACGAGCAGCGCACCGTTGCGAGCAGTCCAGTCGCGCATCGCGTCCACAAACGCGCGGTCGGCCGGGTTGAGCCCGACGCGGTGCGGCATGAGGTCGAGCAACACGCACGCGAGATCGCCCTTGTGACGGTCGAGGATGGCAATCGCTCGGTCGATGTCATTGAAGGGAATGATGACGACGTCTTCGAGGGCTGATTGCGACATGCCGCGCACGAGGGGCACGCTCGCCGGCGCGTCCGCATCGCCCCATGTCTCGGGCTTGGGTGCTTGTGAGACCTCGGCGTAGTCATACCCGCCGTGGTATGCGCCTTCTACTTTGGCGACCTTGGGCCGGCCGGTAAAGGCGCGGGCGGTCTTGAGCGAAACCATGAGGGCTTCGGTGCCGGAGTTGACGAAGCGGAGCTTCTCGAAGTGATCGTTGCGTGCACACAAGTGCTCGGCAAAGACGACCTCGGATTCGGTGGCCATCATGAATGCGCTGCCGCGAGCGACCTGGTCGGTGACAGCCCGGACGATGGCGGGGTGGGCGTGCCCGTGGATGAGCGAGCACATGTTGTTCGAGAAATCGATACGGCTGACGCCCTCGAGGTCGATGAGTCGGCAGCCATCGCCGTGATCGGCATAGAGCGGGTGCGGATCGCGCAGCACGGTGTTGCGGCTGACCCCACCGGGCAGCACATCCTGGGCCCGTTCGTAGAGTGCCGCGCTGCGAGTTAGGTCTGTGGTGGTCATGTCAGGCAGGAGCCTTGTTCTGGGGTTCAAGCACCGGGGCGCCGGTGCGGGCACGAACGGTCTCAAGATCAACGCCCGGCGCAAGCTCTGCAAGCCTGAATCCCTCGGGCATGACATCGATCACCGCCAGATCGGTGTAGACGCGATTGACGACGCCAACGCCGGTGAGTGGAAAGGTGCAACGTTCGACGAGCTTGGGCTCGCCGGTCTTGGTGGTGTG
>JAJDDL010000186.1 GCA_029260335.1 Phycisphaerales bacterium
ATTCAGCTACGGCGACGACATCTCCTCCGGACGCATCCTCGCCATGCACGTCCGCGAGCAGCTCTACCCCAAGCTCAAGCACGCCGTCGAGCGCGGCGCATGCATCATCGGCGTGTGCAACGGATTCCAAGTCCTCGCCCAAGTCGGACTGCTCCCAGGCCCGGTTGCTCATGAACCGTGGCCCGAGTCAGCTCCCGAACCCACCTTCACGCTCACCGACAACCACGACGGCCGCTTCATCGACGACTGGACGCTCATGGAACCCGTCGCCTCATCCCCATGCGTGTGGACCAAAGACCTCGCAGCTTGCGATCCTGACCTGCTCGCCTATCCCAGCGCCCACGGCGAGGGATGCCTCGTGGCAAGCGACGCCGTGCTCGATCGACTCGAAAGCCAAGGCCAGGTCGCCCTGCGCTATCGCGAGCCTCTCAATGGCTCGGCACGCCAGATCGCCGGGCTCTGCGATGCCACCGGCCGCGTCTTCGGGCTCATGCCCCACCCCGAGCGCTTCCTCGATTGGAATCGCCATCCGCATTGGACGCGACTGAGCGCAGAACAACGCAAGGGCGTAACTCCAGGCCTCACGCTGTTTCGCAGCGCCGTCGACGCCACCCAGAGCGTGAACGCCTAACTCCGAAGAATCGATACACCCCTGTGCTTCGTCGCGTTGATCCCCACTAGCAATTTGGGGCACGATTCGTGTCGCTCTCATGACCAGTCAGCGGACTGTGAGGGGCGCTCGCACATTGCCGTTCGATTGCGCCTGGAATCAACTCACAGGGAATCGCCAATGCAGATCGATCGAATCGTCATCGGAGCCTTGCTCGCAATCCTCGCACCGATTGCACCAGCCCAGGAAAACTCCGTCACCTATCAAGGCCGCTTGCTCAATGCCGGCATTCCAGTCAGCGGCCCCACCGATCTCACCTTCTCCCTCTGGGACGCCGCCTCGAACGGCTCACAAGTGGGGCCGAGCGTCATACTCAATGACGAACCGATCGACGACGGGCTGGTCTTCTCAGAACTCGACTTTGGCCTCAACCCCTACAACGGCGAACGCTGGCTCCAGATCGTCGTCGACGGCGTCCCGCTCTCGCCTCGCCAGAAGCTCACACTCGCTCCCAAGGCGATGCAACTCCGCGGCATCCACATCGACAACGACGGCTTCTTCGGCATCAACACCACCAACCCAAACGCCAAGCTCCACGTCGAGCAAGACGACAACCTCGCGATCTACGGCCAGAGCCTCTTCGAAGAGGGCATCGTCGGCGTCACCGCGAGCGCCGGCAAGTCGGGCATCCTCGGCATCGGCACCTCGCCAGACAGCTTCGGCGTGCGAGGCCGCGTCGATGCGAGCCCCGGCACCGGGCGTGGTGTCTACGGCCGCTCTTTCGCAGACCAGGGCGTCGGCGTCTATGGCGAGGCGACCAACACCAGCGGAATCGGCCACGGTGTCTATGGAACCACAGTCGGCACCCAATCTGGCGCATCGGGCGTCTTCGGCCACTCCACCAGCAGAAGCGGCAACACCCGCGGCGGCACCTTCCTCGTCGAGAGCAGCGAAGGCGGAGCCTCGGGCATCGTCGCGCAGGCGCTCGCTTCCAGCGGGACGACCTTCGGCGTCCAAGCGTCGACCGCAAGCCCCGATGGACGGGCGGTCAGCGGCTTTGTTGGAGCACCCTCGGGTGGCGTCGCCATTCTCGGAAGCAACAACAACGCCGACGGCTGGGCCGCTCGGCTTCTTGGGCGAGTTCTCATGCGCGATCACACCGTCGTCGGAAGGGGCGGCGTCCGCGTCACCAGCGCAGAACAGTTCGGCGTCCACACCACCGCCGAGAGCGGACAGTTTGGAGGCATGTATATCAGCGGCCAGAACGCCGGAGCCTTTCCCTTCTACGGCTATTCCACGAACGGCACTGCCGTCAGTGCCTACCACTACTTCGACGGCCAAAGCGACCGGTGGCGCCTCTGGTGTGGATCCGAACGCATGACCATCAACCGATCCAACGGCTACGTCGGCTTCGGCGACCCAACCCCTGACTTCCCTCTGGACATGACCTCCGGGGCCCACGTCACTGCGGGCGGCGTCTGGACCAACGCCTCCAGCCGAGAGCTCAAGCAGGACTTCGAGCCGATCGACGCGAGCGACATCCTCGAACGGGTTCTCAACCTGCCGATCTCCGAATGGGCGTATATCTCAGAATCTGACGTCCGCCACCTCGGCCCGGTCGCCGAGGACTTCGCCGCCGCGTTCGACCTCGGAGGCGACAACAAGAGCATCGGCACGATCGACGCCGACGGCGTTGCCCTTGCCGCGATCCAAGGGCTCCACCATATCGTCGAGCAGAAGGACGCCAAGATCACAGATCTGCAGACCGAGGTCGAATCGCTGAACGCTCGACTCGAGCGCTTGGAGTCCCTGCTGATCTCAGCCGGCGAAGACAAGGACAAGTAACTCCCGGCCCGGGCGATCAACACGGGGCTACCGAGTCCCCTGAATCACACGGATTCCATGACAAGAAACGGCCCCGGCTTCGTGCCGGGGCCGTTTTCTTGAGTGGGCGCGGAGGGATTCGAACCCCCGAAGGCGATGCCAGCAGATTTACAGTCTGCCCCCTTTGTCCACTTGGGTACACGCCCGATTTCGGGCAGGAGTGTAGACCCCGCCTGACCGTCTGTGAAGCCCCGTCGGAGGCTCCCGGCCCCGCCGCGAACGCCCGACGGCCCCCGAGAACCCCTCCAAAATGCAAAGAGGGCGCGGCTCTGCAGCCGCACCCTCGGGTGTTTCTCAAATATCTTCGATGATCACTTGATGATCAACGCCCGGGGCATCGTCAGCACCACCGGCTCATGGCGGAGCTGGCCCAGCGCCTCGATCTGCCCGCTGATCGCCGACCAGGTGTGATCGCCGAGCAACTGCCGAGCGGCGTTGGCCAACTCTTGCATCATGATCGACGGGCGTCCGTGTGCGCTCAATCCAGGCGCCTGCACAAAACCGCCGAGCATGTCGTCGATCGCATCGTCCAGGCTCTTGGGCCCCGGATAGTGCATCACGTCGTAGCGATCCCAATCCAGCTCGATCGCCATGTCACCGATCGCGATATCCAAGGAGCCAATCTCGTCGGCCATCTTCAACTCGATCGCCTTGTCGCCCGTGAACAGACGCCCCTCGGCGGTCTTGGACAGATCGATCCCCTCGCGACCGTCCTCCACATGACCGGCGAACTGATCGTACGTGTCGGTCATCCGCTCGCGAATCAACGCCCGCTCGCCCTCGGTCCAGGGCTCGACAGTCGACATCAGCGAGGCCCGCGGCCCACGGCTGCGCGACTTGACCCTGATGTGAGCCTTGTCCATCAATCCGCCCATCGC
Source organism: Phycisphaerales bacterium (assembly GCA_029260335.1). Lineage (GTDB taxonomy): Bacteria > Planctomycetota > Phycisphaerae > Phycisphaerales > UBA1924 > S146-42. The sequence goes on from JAJDDL010000186.1 coordinate 3,373, forward strand.
GAGCTTGCCGCCCACGACGCCGATCGAACCGACGATGCTGTTGTCGTTCACGTAGATCTTGTCACCGCCCACGGCAATGTAGTACCCGCCGCTGGCGGCCATGTTCCCCACGCTGATCCACACCGGCTTCACTTCGGCCACCCGCCGAAGGCCCTGCCAGATGACCTCACTCGCGATCGCCGAGCCGCCGGGCGAGTTGACCCGCACGATCACGCCCCCGATCTTGTCCTCCTTGAGAACATCCTCAAGAGCGTTGCGAATCGTGCGGCTGCCTGTGGTCCTGCCGCCGAACATCCCGCCGTCGCTACCTGCGCCGTCGACGATCGCACCCTCGATATGCACGATGGCGATCGTGTCCCGCTTGGGAGTATGGTCGGGCGTCTCGGTGAGCTTGCGCATGAGAGCAAACGGATTCGCGAGTATGTCTTCGGCACCGCCAAAGTCGGGCCCGAAGTCGTCGATCCAGTCCACGTCGCCGCCGAGCACTTCGCCTAAGTGCTCCTTGATCGTCGGCAGATCCACTGCAGCGTCGATCACGCCCAACTCGATGGCCCGCTCGGCGTCGGCCCACCAGAGCTCTTCCATCGCGGCGTCCAGCTCGCTCTCGCTCATGAGCCGACCACCCGCGATGTGCTCGCGCATGTTGCCATAAAGCGAATCGAGCAACTGCGAAATGTTCTGCTCCCAAGCATCGCTCGGCTTGGAGTTCATATACATCTCGTTGGCGCCCTTGTAGTCACCCACCTGCACGAAGTCGGGCTTGATCCCGAGCCACTCGAACGTGTCGGCCAGGTACATCTCTTCCATGTACATCCCGAGGAACGAGACGGCACCGCCGGACTGGATGATCGCCGAGTCCGCGAGTGAGCCCAGCAGAATCTCCTGGGTGTTGTAGTTCTCGGCGAACACGTGCACGCTCTTGCCCGACTCGCGCACGCGCGTGATCGCATACCCGAGTTCTTCGATCTGCGAACGCGAGAGCGCCGCGTCCTTCACACGGATCAACACCGCGTCGATATCGCTCTCATCCGCCGCGGCGTCAAAGAGCGAGACATAGTCGCCAAGCGTTGTGGGCTCCCCGGTAGAGATCAACCAATCAAAGGGCCCTCTTTGCTCTTGAGGCGCCCCTTCCAGGGTCACCATCGCAACGCCCTTGTCCGCGTCTGCGCGGCCGTCGGCGAACGCGAGCGAGGCCGGTCCCAACAAAGCTCCAAGAAGTACGATTCGAGTAGTCCGAGACATGATGCAACCTCCGTGGTGGGACGACACAACCGCCGCCCCATTGTCATTCCAAATAAGTCATTGGGATCTCGATGTTCGGGTTTCAGTCATATCCCAGCTCTTCAAGATCATCCTCTTCCAGGCCCATTTCGTGCCCGATCTCATGCAAGAGGGTAATCCAGATCTGCGCGCCAAGCCGCTCTTCGGAGACCGATTCTTTGCTGGATCCGCCGCCTGCGATCCAGATCGTGCCCTCTCGGAAGATGTGAATCTGACCAGGCACCTCGCCCGAGTGCTCCACGCTCCGCTCGGTCCGCATGACCCCAGAGTGCAAGCCGGCAAACAGGCCCGCCTCAGAATGCCCAGTACCCAGGTCCCGCATCATCGCCGGCGTCGG
>JAJDDL010000187.1 GCA_029260335.1 Phycisphaerales bacterium
GCGCAAAGGCCTCTTCGCGATTGCATTTGTGGTGCTCCTGGGGATGCCGTTCTTGCTCCACTCCGAGCGGACGCGAGAAGGCAGGCGCCTTGTCGTCATCACGCCCCACGTCCAGCAGATCCAGGTGGAGTTCGCCCAAGCCTTCAGCGTTTGGCACGAGCGGATGCACGGCGAGAAGGTCTTTATCGACTACCGACAGCCCGGAGGCACGAGCGAGATCATCCGGCAACTCGAGGCCCAGGTCTCCGCAGCCGCGGCCAGGGGCCAGATCAAAGCCAAGACCCTTGCGATGGCCCCAGGCACCGTCGGCGAGGACGTCATGTTCGGCGGCGGCACATACGACCACTCGCGACTCAAACGCGGCGCAACCGTGCTCATCGATGATGTAGAAGTCACCGTTCCCATGTCCGTCCCGCCCGACCCGCTCTTCGATGAAGATCAGCTCGAGGCCTGGTTCGGGCCCGGCGAACACACGATTGGACGTTCGGACCTCTACGACCCCGAGCAATACTGGACCGGCAACGCGCTCTCCAGCTTCGGCATCGTGTTCAACCGCGATCGCCTGGCTGACCTGAATCTAGCCGAACCCTCGAGCTTCGACGATCTCACCGACCCACGCTACTTCGGCGAGATCGCGCTGGCAGACCCACGCCAGAGCGGATCGATTACCACCACGTTCGAGTCCATTCTCGACAACTACGCCTGGGACGACGGCTGGCGCATCCTCCGAGGCCTGTGTGCCAACACACGCTATTTCACGAATCGCTCCACCAAGCCGCCGCTCGATGTCGCGATGGGCGAAGCAGCCGCCGGGCTCGCGATCGACTTCTACGGCAGATCCCAGGCCCAAGCCGTGACGCGACCAGGCCAGACGCCGCAAACCGCTCGCGTCGGCTATGTCGATCCCGTCGGCAGCGTCTCGATCGACCCCGATCCCGCGAGCATCATCCGAGGAGGTCCGGACCCCGAACTCGCCCGGCGCTTTTTGGTGTTCCTCATGACCGAAGAGGCCCAATCGCTTTGGCAGTTCCATGCGACGACCGGGACCGCCGGCGCAGACAACCCGAGCACCGACCACGGTGTGCAGCTGGGGCCGCACGAGTACGAACTCCGTCGCATGCCCATCCGCCGGGTGATGTACGAGCGCTACGGCGACTACTTCGTCGACAAAGTCGAGCCCTACGAGATCGCCTCCACCGTGGAAAGCAGCGGCTGGCGTTCCTCGATCGGCCCCATGATGGGCGCCTTCGGTATCGAGACCGGCGAAGAACTTCGCGAGGCCTGGCATGCGTTCCACAACGCGCCCGACACCATCTCCGCCGAAACACGAGCGGAGATGAAGCGTCTCATCTACGCCTTCCCCGATGGGCCCCGCGTCGCCGAGCTCTGGGATGAGCTGTTCGAGGGCGATACCGATCTCGACGGCAAGCCCCTGCGGTCAGGAGCCGAGCCCGCCTTCCAGGCCTTCACGCCCGAGAACTACCGGCCGATCCGCAACTCCTGGCGCAACCCCAAGGTGGCGGCAAGGCTGAACATCATCTACGCGCGGATCTTTCGCGAGAACTACCGGCAGGTGGTCGATCTTGCCCAACATGCTCACTGAGATGACTGTCCGCCCAAAGGTCCCATCCATGCCCGACGATCATGCCGTCCGCCGAGTTCCCTCGCGAACCAAAATCGTCGCCACGATCGGCCCCGCGAGCGAGAGCGCTGACATGGTCCGCTCGCTCATCCTCGCGGGCGTCAACGTCTTTCGCTTCAACTTCTCCCACGGCAAGTTCGAGGAACACGAGCGACGCCTCCAAACGGTTCGCGAAGTCTCGAGTTCGCTCGGCCTATGCATCGCGTGCCTGGGCGATCTGCCGGGTCCCAAGATCCGTGTTGGCCATGTTGAGGGCAAGATCGAACTCACCGTTGGCGTGGATGTCGTCTTCGATCCATCAATCGACACCGCCCGCGTTGAGACCACAGATGGCATCACGTGCGTCCATCTTCCGACGACCTACGACCGGATCGCGCACGACGCCAAGCCGGGCCAGCGAGTTCTGCTCGCCGACGGCGCATTGCGCATGCTCGCGGTCGAGCGAGATGGCCAGAAGCTCGTTTGTCGCGTGACAGTGGGGGGCCCGATCAGCAGCGGCAAGGGCATCAACCTCCCCGAGAGCGAAGTCTCGGCCCCCGGCATCACGCCGCGCGATTGGGAGTGCGTCGAGTTTGCCGTCGGCCAGGGATTGGACTATCTCGCGCTGTCATTCGTCCGCTCGCCCGATGAGGTTCGTGAGTTGCAAGACCGTCTGTGGACTATGTGCAGCGCGAGCAAGGAGAACGCCGACTCCGACGGCGGCTCCAAGATCAAGGTCATCGCCAAGATCGAAAAGCCCCAAGCAGTCGCCCGCATCGACGACATCGTCGAGGTCGCCGACGGCATCATGGTCGCCCGCGGCGACCTAGGCGTCGAGATGGATATTGCAAGCGTGCCCGTCGCCCAGAAGCGCATCATCGACGCGTGCAAGAAGCGTGGCAAGCCCGTCATCGTCGCGACCCAAATGCTCGAGACCATGATCGAGAACCCGATGCCGACCCGCGCCGAGGCGAGCGATGTCGCCAACGCCTTGTTCGATGGCGCCGGCGCTCTCATGCTTTCGGGGGAGACCGCGGTAGGCAACCACCCCGACTTGGTGGTCGAGACCATGACGCGGATCATCGAGGCCACCGAGGATCGCCTCAAGGAAATCGGCGCGAGCTATCGCGGCCCGACCGAGGTCGCCGAGGGTCACACCATGACCGCGGCCCTCACCACCGGTGCCTGGCATGCCGCCGGGGCATGCGACGCCCGTGCGATCGCCTGCTGGAGCGAGAACGGCGGCACCGCCCGCTACCTGAGCCAAATGGGCTTCCACATCCCCATCCTCGTGTGCTCGACCAACGAGCGCGCCACCCGCCGGATGGCCTTGCTCCCGGGAATCACCCCGGTCGTCGCAACGCCGCCTGAGTCCGGCCGTCTGAGCGATTGGAACGACTGGGCCGAGGCCCACTTGCGGGAAATCGGCTGGGCCGAAGACGGAGATTGGGTCGTCCTGCTCGCGGGCAAGCCCTTGGGTCAATCCAAGCGGACCAACACCATGGCCCTGCACCGCATCGGTGACGAGCAAGCCGGCTACGCGGGCCATTGATCAGTCCTTCGGATCACATGCCCGGCGCGACGGAATAACATCGCCTCCCAACCGGAGTCCTCGATGCTCAACCCCCGCCAGCGCCAGGTCATCAACCAGGCAAACCAACACTACGAGGCAGGCCGCCTGCAACTCGCCCAAGAGCTCTGCCAGAGCCTCTTCAAGGGCAAGCGTGGCCCGCTCGAAGCCTGGCATCTGCTGGGCTTAATCGCCATGCGACGCGAGCAGACCGACCTTGCCATCCAGTGCTTCCAACAGTGCACCAAGGAACGCCCCAACGACCCCCAGTTCCCGTACCTTGCGGGCAAGATGTACGCGATGTCATCCCGGGGCGAAGAGGCGATGCCCCGCTACGACTGGGCGCTGTCCCTGGACCCCAAGTACATCCCCGCGATCACTTGGAAAGCCGCGCTGCTCGAGCGCCAGGGCAAGACCCAAGAGGCGCGGGAGCTTATCGAGCCCCACATCAATATCGACAATCCCGATGCTCCCCCGGCCGATCCGGAGATGGGTCACATCCTGGCGCGCATCGAGCACGCCGAGAAGAATGACCAGACTTGCGTCGAGATTTGCAAGCGTGAGATTGATCGCCCCAACCAGACCAAGCGACTGCGCCAGCTCCTGAGCTTCCTCATGGGCCGGACCTATCACCGCATGAAGCGCTACGACGAGGCGTTCGAGGCATTCGAGCTTGCCAACTCGTTTCAGGCAGAGAAGTTCAGATTCGACGCATACGAGCGTTGGCTGCTCGACGCCTTGGAGATGTTCACCGGTGACCAGGCAAGCAACATTCCCACCGCATCCACCGGCGGCGAGAGCATGGTCATGATCGCTGGCATGCCCCGCTCGGGCACCACGCTCATCGAGACAATCATCGACGCGCATCCGAAGGCCAAGGGTATCGGCGAGACCGCCGATCTCGATCGCGTCGTTGTCCGACTGCCCCTCACGCTCCAGGTTCAAGAGCCGTATCCCCAGGTCGTGCGGAATCTCGATCAACCAACCGCCAACCGGCTTGCGGCCGAGTTGGACAAGACATTCGCTTCGCGGGCTCCGGGCGCAGAACTCGTCATCAACAAGCACCTGCAGAACTGGCTCCAAGTTGGCGTCATGGCCAAACTCATGCCGAGGTCGCGCGTCGTATGGATCCACCGAGACCCACGCGACAACTGCCTCGGCATCTACATGCAGCACTTCAATCCAACGACAATCGGGTACGCCGTGGACCTGGAGAGCGTTGCGCGCGTCCACAAACTGCACATGCGCATCATGCGTGCGTGGATCGAACGACTCGACTACCCCATCCTCGAGGTGCCCTATGAGTCGCTCGTCGACGACCCCGAGCCCTGGACGCGCAAGATCATCGAGTTCTGCGGCTTGGAATGGGACGACGCGTGCCTGCGTTTTCACGAATCAGGACGCGTCGCGCTCACCCATAGCTACGAGCAAGTCCGCCAGCCCATCTACAAGGGCGCCATCGGTCGCTGGAAGCATTATGAGAAACACCTCGCCCCGATGCTCAAGGAACTCGATCGCCAGGGGTAACTCGCCTCAGCTCGCCCTGAAGTAGCGTTGTCGCTTGGAATCCTCGGGCTTGAGCCCCGCCTGATACGCGAGCCGCGCGAGCTCCATCCGACGCGTTACGCCGAGCTTGCGTCCTATCGAAGCGCGATGGTTCTCCACGGTCTTCGGCGAGCGGTACAGCACCCGAGCGATCTCGGAGATTCGCATCCCCTTGCCGATCAGCGCAAGCACCTCGACCTCTCGCGGCGTGAGCACATTCAAAGGACCGAGATCCGCCAATGCCGAGTCGACCACGCGATAGCCTTGCGCCTCGGCACCGGAATCACCATGCCTGGTGATCACGACAACCATGTTCGCGCCCTCCGGCCGAGCCATCGCCTGCATCACCGTCTCCACCTGAAAGCCCTGCACGATGTGCCGAAGCACAGCTGGCTCACCCGACTGGAGAACCTGCTCGATTATCATCATCCGCTCGGCGACAAACTCCTCGGGAAAGACCTCGTGCAGCAGTCGGCCGGTCGGGTTCTCGGTTCCCGATCCACGAATGATCCGATTGATCTCGTCGTTGGCATAGACGATCGTCCCATCGGCCTGCATGATCGCGATTCCGATCCCCGGCACACTCGTCACCGCACTGCAGACGGCTTCGCAGTGCTCCAAGAGTCGGTCTGTCAGCATCTTGTTACCAATTACTTCCACCAGAAAATCCCCCAAACATACAAGATTCTGGTCTTTCGACCCAAAGGTGAGTTTCGTTGCGACAACCTTAGCAATACGCGAAGGTGAACCCAGGAATTGACCAGGGTCATTCCCAATCAAACGGCTTCTTCGACGAAATCAGCCATGAGAACCGGCTAACGGCGTTGAATTAGGCGGATCGCCGCAGCAACGAGACTGGGGCTCATCGGTGGATTGCCCAACGTTCATGGTCACGCCAGCGCCCTCGAATTTTCAGGTACCGAGGACTGAAGCCTTCCAACTTGAAGCCATTCGCGCGCACAACCGCGCGCGATGCTTCGTTTGCTGGTTGTACATTCGCTTCGATCCGGTGAAGCTTCAGATGCGCGAACGCGTGGCGAAGCGACAACGCGATCGCGCTCTTCATGTAGCCATTGCCCGCAAACCGTTCGCCCATCCAATAGCCGAGAAAGCACTGCTGGAGTGGCCCGCGGATAATCTCCTGGAAAGAAATCCTTCCATAGATCACACCATCAGTCGCGCCGCACACAAGCAAGCCTTCGCGCTTCACAGTCCGACATTCCGCAAGTTCGCGATCAAAGCAATCCGAACCGAACGCGTCAAAGCCGGGTGGCGGGGTCGGTTCCCACCGCTCAAGAAACGCGCGGCTCGATCGGCGCAGCTCTACAAACTCCTCGCGATCAGACTCGCGCGGATAGCGCAGCAACACGCCCTTTCCCCGATAGCTCAGATTGCCGTCGTCCCCGGTCATAGCACTCCATCATGCGCGCCTCACAGTCGCCGCGTCAACGCTCGCTCAGGGCTCCTCGTAGTCGGCGTACGGATTCTCTTCCTCCGGCGGAGGAGATGGCGAGATCAGCCATGCCGAAAACCCGCCCGCTCCACTGACGATGACCACGGCTATCAGCCCCGCCAGGGCTCGTACCAGCCGTCGCCCGCGCGAAAGCCAACCCAACCGAACGACCCCGATGGCTCCAGGCGCCAGGATTAGCAGGAGCAAGCTGACCCAAGGCAGCCCCGGCACCCACGCCTCAGGAGACCACCAACCCCCAAGCCATCTGCCCCCGACCAAGAGCGAGAGCATGAGTGAGACGAGCACGACCGAGCCGCCTCGGTCCAGCCGCACGTCCCGACTCATGAGCGAGAAGCACCCCAACGCGCACGACATCGCGATGAGCGCTCCGCTCAAGCGAGCGGCATCGATCGAGAACGCCAGCTCTTTGAGAAACACGCTCGTCGCCCCGAGCCCTATGGCCAGGGATAGGCCGACGAAGATCAGCGAGATCCTCCGGCTGCCCGCATCTAAGAGCACGGTCGCGATCACTCCGGCCGCACCGATGATGCCGACCGCGGTCCACAACGAGGCGTCATCGACCTGCCCGTTGCCGCGCAGTCCTTCGAGCAGCGCCCAACTCGCAAACCCACAGGCACCAAAGCGCAAGACCAGGACCGCAACCAACGGCAACACAACGAGCCCCTCCACGATCCCCACGATCGCCGCCGCAACCCCGACATGGACATACCGCTGGGCTGTTTCGAGAGGCCAGAGCTGTATCTGACCGTGCAAGGCGAAGTACGCGGGCACGAATCCGCCGGCGAGCAAGAGTGCCAGGGCCCAGTGCGGGTTGTGCGTGCGCACCCGCCGAGGTGCGCGCGCCTGACAGACCGAGCATCGTTTCTTGGCTTCTGCGCCTTCGCGTTCACTGTCGCATCGCGGGCATCGGGGCGCATCTCCCTCGCCCACGCGCCGACCAGCAAAGACAAGGAACCACGCGGCAAAGAGCCCGCCGAAGACAATAAGGGCGGGCACGAGCCCGCCCCAGAGAAGAATCTTCGTAACGCTCATCTCAGCCCTTCGGCCTCGCCTCGACCGAGATCAGGATTCCGACGTTGTTGCCCAGCGCTCCGCCGTCGCCGCCATCGGACGCGACGTATTTGGTCATCCCGAACTCAGAACGCTTGAACTCAAAGCTCGCCTCGAAGGCGACTAGCGGGCCTTGAAAATCACCCTCGCCGAGCCAAAGAAGTTCGGCTTCCACGGGCTTGGTAACCCCGTGGAGCGTCAGGTCGCCTTTGAGCACGAACTTGTCGCCCTCGTTCGCTTCGATCGACGTGCTCTTGAACGTCGTCGTCGGGAACTGCGCGACATTGAAGAAATCCGCGGTGCGCAGGTGCCGATCTCGCCCGGCGTTGCCTGTGTCCACGCTCGCATTGTCGATCACAAACTCGAACGAGCCCGCCGAGGGATTCTCAGGGTCGAAGCTGAACGTGCTCTTCTCGACATCGATCTTGTTGAACCTGCCGTAGAAGTTGGTCGCTCCGCCGTGCTTGAGCCGGAACATCACGGTTGAATGTGACGCGTCCACCTTGTAGCTCGCTCCGCTCCGCTCCGCCCGCCCAGCCTCAGCGTCTGGAAGCGTCGCCGCTCCTGCCAAAGCCAACCCGCTGATGCCCGCAAGAGACCAAAGAACCACTTTGTTCAGACCCATCGAAAACTCCTTGCTACTACCCCACCCCGACCTTGTTGCTGTAATCAGACTCTTGACCAGTCAATGTATGGCTATCGCCTGTGCAGGTTGACCCGGACACATGAATGTGTCCATGGCCGGTCGCGGCACGAATGCCAACGAAGGCCTACTCCCACTCAATCGTCGCCGGCGGCTTGCTCGAGATGTCGTACACAACCCGATTCACGCCCCGCGCCTCGTTGATGATCCGTGTCGAGATCCGCGCGAGCACATCGTAAGGAATCCGCGCCCAATCGGCGGTCATGAAGTCCTGGGTCTCGACCGCTCGCACCGCGATCGTGTGCTCATACGTCCTGCCGTCGCCCATCACGCCCACGCTCTGGATCGGCAGCAGCACCGCGAACACCTGGCTCGTCTTGCGATAAAGCTCCTCGGAGATGATCTCCTCGAGCACGATCTCATCGCACTCTCGTACGATCCGCAGGCGCTCAGGGGTGACCTCTCCCAAAACCCGGACTGCAAGCCCGGGCCCTGGGAACGGATGTCGCCAGACCATCGCCTCGGGCACGCCCAGCACCTCGCCAAGGCGCCGGACCTCATCCTTGAAGAGCTCACGCAACGGCTCGATCAGCGAGAAGGGCAGATCTTCGGGAAGCCCTCCCACATTGTGATGGAGCTTGATGCCCGCGCTCTTGCCCGAATGACCATGCCCGGACTCGATCACGTCGGGATAGAGCGTCCCCTGGGCGAGAAACTCCGCGCCTTGAATGCTCTCGGCGGCCTCTCGGAACACTTCGATAAACCGATGCCCGATCCGCCGACGCTTTTCCTGCGGATCGATTACTCCCGCAAGGTCTGACAAGAACGCTTCAGACGCGTCCACCACGCGCAGGTCGAGCGCGAAGTGATCTCGGAAGGTCCGGTCCACAAGATCCCGCTCGTTCTGGCGGAGCAAGCCCGTGTCCACGAACACGCACGAGAGTTGGTCGCCGATTGCGCGATGGAGCAGGGCCGCGGTTACTGCAGAGTCCACGCCGCCGCTCAAGCCGCAAATGACTCGCCCTGATCCAACCTGCTCACGGATCTTGTCGGCTTGCTCCTCGGCGTAGCTGCTCATGCGCCACGTGCCCGAGCACTTGCAGATGTCGTACAAAAAGTTCCGCAGCAGATCCGCGCCGTGGGGTGTGTGGGTCACCTCGGGATGGAACTGCACACCCCAGAACGCCCGATTGCGGTCTCGCACCGCGGCATGCGGACACGAGTTCGTGCCCGCGATGGTCACCATGCCCGCCGCCGAGAGATCGCTGATCTGATCGCCGTGGCTCATCCATACGGTTGTCTTGTCCGGCACCGAGGCAAAGAGATCAGTGGTATCAGCGATCTCCAGTGCCGCCCGCCCAAACTCGCGATGCTCGCCTGGCTCGACGTGTGCGCCGAGGAGCTTGCACGCCAGCTGCATGCCGTAGCAGATCCCAAGCACCGGCACGCCCATGTCCAGGATGCCCGGGTCGCAGTGGGGGGCGCCCTCTTCGAAGACGCTCGAGGGCCCGCCGGAGAGCACGATCCCTTTGGGGTTCATCGCCCGCAGCTCGTCCGGCGAGATGTCATGGCGGACCAAGACCGCGTAGACCCCGGCATCGCGTATCCGCCGGGCGATGAGCTGGGCCGTCTGGGACCCGAAGTCGAGGATGGGCACCACCTCGTGCCCGCCAACCAACCCTGCATTCTGTGGTGTCCTGCTGTCGCCCATGGGCCTCCCCGCGTGTAGAAGCGGTTAGGCTAGACCCGCCCCCGAACAAATGTCGCGAATCCAGACCCGGATCGGGCCGATACGATGATCCAGATGGCTGATCGTGCTTGTTCGAGCATCCTGTGGCGCTCCGCTTTGCCTCTTGTCGTGACGGCTGGTGCCGTGAATCTCCCGGGCTGCGCCTCGGCTTTGCCCGTCGGATTCGAGGAGGAGGCTCCCGACGGCAGGATTCATGCCATCGTGGATACCGCCCGAGATGAGGATTCTTCCAAAATCCCTGATCTGGTCGCCCAACTCGATTCTGACGACCCCGCCGTACGCATGTTCGCGATCCGAGCCCTGGAACGGCTGACCGATCAGACGCTCGGTTTTCATCACGCCGACGCCCCCCTGGATCGTGAGCAGGCGATCGAGCGATGGGTGCGATGGCTTGCGGGCGATCCCGAGCCCCAGGGCCTCGCGGTCGAGGGGCGAGCACCATGAGCAAGCCCCTGATTCGTCTGGAACTCACCAGCGACCCGAGGATTCTCAGCGGCGTCCGCGAGTTGGTTGTCGCCATTGCCCTCCGATTGGATTTCGACAAAACCTCTGCCGACCAGATCGCCCTGGCGGTCGATGAGGCCATCGCCAATGTCATCTGCCATGGCTACGCCCGCGAGCCCGGCAATCCCATCTGGATTAGCATCCAAGAGGGGCCGGGCGATGAGCCCGCGATCAAGATCGTTATCGAGGATGAAGCAACGCCCGTTGAATGTGAGAACATCAAGGGACGCGATTTGGACAAAGTCCGCCCAGGCGGACTCGGGGTCCACATCATCAACGAGATCATGGACGACGTCGTATATGAACAACGCGGCGACGTCGGCATGCGTCTCACCATGACCCGTGCGGGAAACCGTGCTCTCAACAGTCCCACTGCCAAGCAGAAAGACGCACAATGAGCGAAGGCCACGGTTTACAGGTTGATATCAGCGAGCGCGACGGTGTCGCCGTGCTCGCTCCCAAGGGCGATGTGGATATGAGCGCGTCGCCCAATCTCCGTGCCAGTCTCAGGCCCCTGGTTGCCAAGGACAAGTCTCGACTGATCATCGATTTGTCGGGCGTGCCTTACATGGATAGCTCCGGCGTCGCGACGCTCGTCGAGGCCATGAAACTCGTCCGCAATCACAAGGGCTCACTCGCGCTCTGTGGCATGAACGATCGGGTCCGGGGCATCTTCGAGATCGCCCGCCTCGATCAGTACTTTGCCATCCACGACTCCATCGACTCGGCAATCGCCCAGTTCTGATCGCGCCCGCAAACTCCCATGGCATCACCCGCCCGCATCCTGACCAATGGCCTCGTGCTGCCCGTGCGATTGAGCGCATACGTGGGCAGGCGTGCCTTTGACGTGCTGGATCACATCGGTGATTCCATGGATATCTTCTGGCGGGCCTTCAACATAATCATCAATGCCTGCCTCCTCCGACGCACGCGGCTGGGTAAGAACGCCGTCGTCAATCAGGTCATCCGCGTTGGCGTCCGATCGATCTTCATAGTCTCGCTTGTCTCCGGCGCGGTCGGGCTCATCCTCTCGCTCCAACTCTCGCCGCCACTGGATGACTTCGGCAGGCGGGATCTGGTCGCCAATATCATCGGGGTCGCGGTCCTCCGAGAACTCGGCCCGCTAATCGGCGCGATCGTCCTCACGGGCTTCGCCGGCGCTTCGATCACAGCCGAGATCGGCACGATGGTCGTCTCTGAGGAGATCGAAGCGCTCGAGGCCCATGCGCTCAACCCGATCCGTTTCCTCGTCGTTCCGCGACTGCTCGCTTCGGTCCTGTCGATGACGGCATTGGCGGTGATTGCCGACGTTGTTGCGGTTACCGCGGCTATCGGTATCTCTATCACCGTTCTCGACATCCCCTATGCCATCTTCATGGACAACATGCTCGATCAGGTCAAACTGGTCGACTTCTTGACCGGCGTGGTCAAGGGCTGTGTCTTCGGCACGCTCATTGGCCTCATCGCATGCGTCAACGGCCTGCGGGTCACCGGCGGAGCCGCGGGC
>JAJDDL010000188.1 GCA_029260335.1 Phycisphaerales bacterium
CTTGGCCATCCTCCAAGCCGCGGGCGTGATGGATCATCTGGAGTTCGTCGAGGTCGAGATGGGCGAGCGGGTGTTCGCCGCTGGTGATAGTCGGGGGATGACCGATCAGGCGATCACGACGATCGAGGATACGGGATTGCTCTACAAGGGTCCGATGGGCACGCCTATCGGCGGGGGCGGCAAGAGCATCAACGTGAGCCTTCGCAAGATGTACGGCGCGTTCGCGAATGTGCGGCACTTTCAGAGTCTGCCGGGGGTCGAGACCGTCTACTCCAAGGCGGGCGTGCCGGTCGATTTCTATGTCATTCGTGAGAACATCGAGGACACCTACGGCGGGATCGAGCATCGGCTGACAAGCGACGTGGTCGAGTGCAAGCGGCTCATCAGTGCGCCCGGATGCGACCAGGTGCACCGCGCGGCGTTCCGATTGGCGCGCAGGCTCGGCATCGAGCGTGTGCATTGCGGCCACAAGGCCAACATCATGAAGATGAGCGATGGCCTGTTCCTGGATCGATTCCATGTGGTCGCCAAGGACTTTCCCGATACACAGACCGAGGACGTGATCATCGATGCGTTGTGCATGAAACTCGTGCTTGCGCCGCAAGATTTCCAGATGGTCGTGCTTACCAATCTGCAGGGCGACATTGTGAGCGATCTCGCCGCGGGGCTCGTGGGTGGGCTTGGGTTTGCGCCCAGCGCGAATATCGGCAAGCACATGTCGATCTTCGAAGCCGTGCATGGGACGGCACCGGATATCGCGGGCCAGGACAAGGCCAATCCGACCAGTTTGCTTCTCAGCGGGCTCATGATGCTCCGCCATGTGGGCATGCTCAAGCAAGCCGGCACGATCGAGAATGCGTTACTCAAGGCTCTCGAAGATGGCGTGCACACGGGCGACTTTGGGGGCGCGACTCCTGTGGTCGGCACGAGCGGGTTCGCGCAGGCTGTTATCGAGCGGCTGGGCCAGAGGCCCGCCGAACACCCGGGCGTGGTCGTGCCCGATGACGATGTGCCAAGTGTCGAAAGGCCCGAGCGGCCTATGACCAACACGCTCATGCGGACGTTCACGCAGATGAAGAGCGAGCACGTGGGCGCAGATCTGTACGTGGAGTCATCGCTCGCCGCGACCGAGCTCGCCCAGCACCTCCAGCGTTTGAGCGAGGACACGCCGTTTGAGCTGACGATGATGTCCAATCGAGGCACGCAGCTCTGGCCGAGCGGTTCGATCTATACCGAGTGCGTGAACTACTGGCGAGCGAGGTTTGAGCTGCGCGCGAGTGCGCCGGTGCGGGCGATCGGCCAGGGGCCGGTGATCGCGTTGATGAACAAGATCGCCGAGAAGTTCCCGATCTCGGGGTTCCAGCCGTTGCGGATGTTCGACGGCGAGCCTGGGTTCTCGAAGGCTCAGGGCCAGTAGCGGCGCGCTAGGAAACCGCAGAGTGGAAGGCTGAGGCTCGTTAGTCGACCGACTGGCGAACCAACTGCTCGACGGAGTCGCCGCGGCCGATGAGGATCTCATCGGCTTCATCCAGGAACAGGCCGTGGTCGATCACGCCTGGGATGTGCTTGAGTTCCTCGTGGATATTCTCGAGGTCCTGATCGTCGGCGAGCCCGACATCGAGGATGAGGTTGCCGTTGTCGGTGATGAAGAGGTCGCCGTTGATGGTGCGTCGGCAGACGCCGCAAAGCCCGAATGAGCGGAGCTTGGCGCGGATGGACGCGAGCCCGAACGCCATGACCGCGATCGCGAGCGTGTTGTTCTGGCCCAGATGATCGACGAGCTTGTTCTCATCGACCATGTAGACAACGCGATCGGCGGCCCACGCGATGAGCCTCTCGCGTGTCATCGCGCCGCCCGAGCCTTTGAGCACGCGTATCTCGCGATCGACCTCGTCTGCGCCGTCAAAGAGGTAGTCGAGGGTCTCGACGACCGCAAAGTCCTCCATGCGAAGGCCCAACTCGCGAGCGAGGGTTTCGGAGCCTTCGGAGGTGCTCACACATCGGATGTCCAGGCCATCGTCGCGCACGCGGTCGGCGAGCGCGCGGATGCCCCGCTTGGCGGTGCTGCCCGTGCCGAGGCCAACGGTCATGCCGCTGGTGATATCTGCGACCGCCGCGACGGCGAGCGCGTCCACGCCTTGGGTAACGCTTGGTTCACTGGTCAAAGCGAATCCCCTGTGCCAGTTGGATGGTGTTGCCGGAGTGGATGGAAACAGTCTGACGGCGCATGTACGCCTTCCATGCGTCGGAGCCGGACTCTCGGCCTCCGCCGGTATCTTTCTCGCCGCCGAAAGCGCCGCCGATCTCCGCGCCGCTTGTGCCGAGGTTGACATAGGCGAGCCCGCAATCGCTGCCGGACTCACTGGTGAACTTCTCGGCGGTTCGCATGGACTCGGTGAAGATGGCGCTGGAAAGGCCCTGGTCGACGCCGTTGTGCATGGCGATGGCCTCGTCGAGGTTGCTGTAGGTGAAGACGTAGAGGATGGGAGCGAAGGTTTCTTCGAGGGCGATGGGCAGGTTGTTGTCTGCCGGGGCTCGGATTACGGTGGGTTGAACGAAATGGCCTCCGAGACCTTCGACCGAGGCGCGATCGCCACCGGCGATGACCGTGCCGCCCTGCTCCTTGGCCTTGGCAACCGAGGCCAGGAACTGCTCGACGGCATGTTCGTGGATGAGCGGGCCGACATGGGTGTTGGCGTCGAGCGGGTCGCCGAGCCGGATCTGGCCGTAGGCCTTGGCAAACTTGTCGACGACCTCGTCGACGATCGACTCATGGCAGAGAAGTCTGCGGGTCGAGGTGCAGCGCTGGCCGGCGGTGCCGACGGCGCCGAAGACCGAGCTTGGGATGGCAAGCGAGAGGTCGGCATCGGGCTCGAAGATGACTGCGTTGTTGCCGCCGAGTTCGAGCAGGCACTTGCCGAGGCGAGCGGCGACCTTCTGGCTCACAATCCGGCCCATGCGGCACGAGCCGGTGGCGCTGATCAGCGGCAGTCGCTTGTCTGCGACCAGACGTTCGCCGACGGCGTCATCTGTGCCGATGACGAGCTTGAAGATATCGGGGTGGCCCAGTTTCTTGAGCACGCGTGAGCAGATGGCGTTGGTTGCGATCGCGGTGAGCGGCGCGTAGAGGCTTGGTTTCCAGATCACGCTGTCGCCGCAGACTGCGCCGACCATCGCGTTCCAGCCCCACACGGCATTGGGAAAGTTGAATGCGGTGATCACGCCGATGGGCCCAATTGGATGCCAACGCTCTTCGATGCGGTGATCGGCGCGTTCGGATGGCATGGTCAAGCCGTAGAGCTGGCGGCTGAGCCCGACGGCGAAGTCTGCGATGTCGATGGT